>NZ_JBWOPL010000075.1:0-103200 GCF_056451265.1 Rhodocaloribacter sp.
GGGCCAGGGCGCGTGCGGCGGCGGCCATCGCAGCCTGGCGCCCGGCGTCGCCGAGGAGCGCCTGCGCCTCGCGGACGAGCACCCGGTCGAGTTCGCGCTCCGGCGCCAGCACGGCGGCCCCCGCTTCGGCCAGGCTCTGCGCGTTTTTCGTCTGATGATCCTCCGCCACATTGGGCGAGGGCACGAGGATGGCGGGGGTCCCGGTGACCATCAGCTCGCTGCACGTGAGGGCTCCGGCCCGGCACAACGCCGCATCGGCGGCGGCATAGGCCAGGTCCATCCGATCGATGTACTTCAGGAGCCGAAGCCGGGGGTGCGCCGCCACCCGCCCCCGGAGCCGCTCGAAGTACCGCGCGCCCGTCTGCCAGAGCACGTGCGTTTGCCCGTCGGCGAGGAGCGCTTCGAGATGCGCTTCCATCGCCGCATTGAGGGCCTGGCTCCCGAGCGATCCGCCGAAGACGAGCAGCACCGGAGCGTCGGCCGGCACGTCGAAGAAGCGACGGGCCTCGGCGCGGCTCGCCGTCCGAAGCTCGGGACGCGTCGGGTTGCCGCTGAGCACGCATGATCCCTTCGGGAAAGCGTGCTCGGCCTCGGGGAAGGCGACGTGGATCTCCGCTGCGCGGCGGGCCAGCAGCCGGTTCGTCATGCCTGCATAAGCGTTTTGCTCCTGAAGCACGATGGGCCGCCCGCGCAGGCTCGCCGCCAGGAGCACGGGCCCCGCCACGAAGCCGCCCGTGCCCACCACCACGTCCGGATCGAACGCGCCGACGAGATCCCAGCTCTGCGCAAAACCCCGGACGAGCTTGAACGGAAACGCCAGATTCCGCGCCGTGAGCTTGCGCTGAAGCCCGACCACCGTGATCGGATAGATCGGATACCCCGCCTTCGGCACGGCCTCCCACTCCATCCGCTCCTGCGTCCCGGCAAAGGCGAGGGCGGCCTCCGGCTCGAGCGACCGGATCGCGTCCGCCACGGCGATGGCCGGGTAGACGTGACCGCCGGTGCCTCCTCCGGCAAACAATATTCGGGGCGCGCGCTGCATAGACCGTATCCGGCTTGCGGCTCCCCTTCGGGCGCCGCGGTGTCCGCATTCAAGCGGGCTCCTCATGAGAAAAAGGAGCGTGATGCGCGCCGCCGGGAAAATCAAACCCGAAGCGCAAAGGGGACCGCAGAGCAACGCCGGATGAGCAGACGACGCACGACGCATCACGCAAAGTCAAGGGTCAAAGGTTAAGGTTAAGGGGTAAAACGCATCACCGGGCTTGCCGCGACACGTTGAGCAGGATGCCCGCCATCACTCCGTTGGCAAGCATCGAGGTGCCGCCGTACGAGACGAAGGGCATCGGCAGGCCCGTTACGGGCAGCAGCCCGGAAGCTACGCCCGCGTGGATGAAGCCGTAGAGCACGAGCATCGTCGCCAGCCCCACGCCCAGCAACAGGCCGAGCGGATCGGGGGCGTCCCGTGCGATGCGGAGAAAGCCGCGATACAGGATCATGATGAACACCGCCAGCAACGCCAGCGCCCCCGCGATGCCGTACTCCTCGGCAATGATGGCGAAGATAAAGTCGTTGTACGGAGCCGGGAGGAAGTCTCGCTGCACGCTCTTGCCCGGCCCCAGACCGGTCAGCCCGCCCATGGCAAAGGCGATGCGCGCCTGCTCGGCCTGATACCCTTCGTCCCGGCTGGAAAAGACCTGTTCGGCCCGGGTGTTCGGAAAGAGCTTCATGCCGAGGTAGGCTTCCACACGCGCCGCCCGCTGCGGCGAAGCCAACAGCATGACGTAGACCCCCAGAAGACCGAGCACCGGGGCGATGCCGAGGTGAAGCACCCGCATCCGCCCGATGAAGCACATGAGCAGCATCACCGTGAGCACCACCGCCGCCGTCGAGAGGTCCGCGGTTCCGATGAGCAGGACGACCGCTCCGATCCACAGCGCCACCGGCACGAAGGCGCGCTTGAAATCCCGGATGTAGGTTTGTTTCCGGCTCAGCAGAAACGCGACGTGCAGCACGAGGGCCACACGCGCCACGTCGGACGGCTGAAAGCCCAGAAACCATCGCTTTGCCCCGCCCAGCGTTTCGCCCAGCAGCAACGCAGCGGCCAGAAAAAGCATGGCTACGATCAGTATTCCGCGGCTCTTCCGCGCCAGCCACCGATAGTCGATCACGCTGAAGACGCCGACCATGACCAGCGCCAGCGACAGCCGCGCCACGTGCTTGAGCAGAAACCGCTCCGTGTCGCCTCCCGACTTCGTGGCCGCCAGAAACGAGACGGCGCTGTAGACCGCCACCACGCCGACCGCCGCCAGCGTCCACACGCCCCACACCACGTATTTGTCCGCCGGCGTCCGCGCCAGTTTCTTCAGATTCGATATTTTCAGATGCAGCGTACTCATTTCATCTCTGATCTCTGATCCCTCCCTTTCCGTCGCCGGTGTTCGTGCGCGAAGCCGCCGGTCAGAGGCTGGCCACGAGCCGTTTGAAAGTGTCGCCCCGGTCCTCGTAGTTCTCAAACATGTCGAACGAAGCGCAGGCAGGGCTCAGCAAAACGATGTCGCCGGGCTTCGCATATTCCTGCGCGCGCCGCAGGGCTTCCTCCATCGACCGGGCCGATGCGGCGGCTCCGGCATACGGCCCGAGCGCGTCGAGCACCTTCCCGGCGCTCTCCCCGAGGGCGATCAGCGCGCGCACCTTGCTCCGCACGAGCGGCTTGAGCGACGTGTAGTCGTTGCCCTTGTCGCGCCCCCCCGCGATCAGCACGATCGGCTCCTCGAACGTTTCGAGGGCATACCAGACCGAGTTCACGTTGGTCGCTTTCGAGTCGTTCACATAGCGGACGCCCTCGATCTCCCGGACGAACTCGAGCCGGTGCGGCACGCCTTCGAAGCCGGCCATACTCTCGCGCACCACGTCATTTCGGACCTCCATCACCCGCGCCGCCACCGCCGCCGCCAACGAATTGTACAGGTTGTGTCGGCCCCGAAGGGCCAGTTGTTCGGCTTGCATGAGAACCTCCTCGTGTTGGTTGATCCGAAGGACGAGCGCTCCGTCACGGACGAATGCACCCGCTTCGCATGCTCTTTCAATACTGAACCCCAGCGCCCGGAAGGCCCGCGTTCCGCGTTCCCGCCGGACGTATTCGCGTATGAGGTCGTCATCTTCGTTATAGACCAGCGTATCCCCCGCGCCCAGGTTTTCGAGGATGCGAAACTTGCTCCGCGCGTACGCCTCGAAGTCGTTGTCGTACCGGTCGAGATGATCCGGCGTGATGTTCAAAAGCACGGCCACGCGGGGGCGAAACGCATCGATGTGGTCGAGCTGAAAGCTGGACACTTCGAGCGCGACCACGGCCTCCGGCGGCGCCTCGCGCACGTAGTCGGAGAACGGGTATCCGATGTTGCCCGCCACGATGGTCGGGCGGCCCGAGCGCCGGAAGATGTGAGCGATGAGGCTCGTAGTCGTCGTCTTCCCGTTCGATCCGGTGATGGCCACGATGGGCGCGCGGCAGAACCACGAGGCCGCCTCGATCTCGGAATAGACCGGGATCCGCATGCTTTGCGCCTGTCGGACCAGGTTCACCGTCGAGGGCACGCCGGGGCTGACGACGAAGAAGTCGGCGTCGAGCGCGCGTGAGGTGTGCCCGCCGAACTCGCTTCGCACGCCGAGGGCGTCGAGCGCTTCCCGGAGCCCGGAGGTGGGCGCGCCGCGTTCGGTGAGAAAGACCGAAGCGCCCGCCTGCGCCAGCAGACGCGCCACGGACAGCCCGCTCCGCCCGCCTCCGACGACGGTCACCGCCTTGCCTTGCACTGTTTCCGGGTTCATGATGCGTGGGAGGTCTGCGCCGGGCTATCGGATCCGAAGCACGAGCAACGTGGCGATGACCGTGACGACGGTCACGATCCAGAATCGAAGCACGATCTTCGGTTCGGGGGTGCCTTTGACTTCAAAGTGGTGATGCAGCGGGGCCATGCGAAAGACGCGCTTTCCCGCGCCGTACTTGCGTCGCGTATATTTGAAATAGGTCGTCTGAATGATGACCGAGAGCGATTCCATGAAGAAGACGGCGCACAGCACCGGAAGGAGCAACTCTTTCTTGATCATCAGCGCCAGCGCTCCGACCGCGGCGCCGAGCGCGAGCGAGCCGGTGTCGCCCATAAAGACCGTGGCGGGGTAGCCGTTGAACCAGAGAAAGCCGAGGCACCCCGCTGCCAGCGCCGCCGCGAAGATGGTCAACTCGCCCGCGCCCGGTATGAGCATCTCGTTCAGAAATTCGGAGAAGACCGCGTTCCCGGCAATGTAGCAGAGCGCCGTCAGCCCCATCGCCACGATGGCCGTCACGCCGGCGGCCAGCCCGTCGAGGCCGTCGGTCAGGTTCACCGCATTCGAGAGCGCCGTGATGATGAAGACGACGACGGGGATGTACACGATCCAGCCCAGATCCGTCCCGTGATCGAAGAGCCGCCCCAGAAAGTTGTAGTCGAGCGATTCGTCCTTGATGAAGGGGACGTACGTGATGGTGTTGATGTCGGCGAACTGCGGGTGGAAGTAGAGCACGCACCCGACGAGCAGGCCGAGCGAGATTTGTCCGAAGAGCTTGATGCGGGCGGGCAAGCCGCTCTTGTTGCGCTTCACCACTTTGATGTAGTCGTCCGCGAAGCCGAAGACGCCCATCCACGCCGTCGAGAGCATGATGAGCCAGACGTAGACCTCGCCGATGGCGCCCCAGAGCAACGTCGAGCCGAGCACGGCCAGCAGGATGATGATGCCGCCCATGGTGGGCGTGCCGCGCTTGTGCGCGTGGTCGATGGCGCCGGCGTCCTCGCCTTCCCGCACCTGCTCGCCCACCTGCTTGCGGCTCAGCCAGTTGATGATGCTCCGCCCCGCGAAGAGCGCGATGATCAGCGACGTGATGGCCGCCAGCGCCGCCCGCACGGTGATGAACTGGATGATCTGAAAACCGGGCGGCTCGTAGAGACGCTCCAGATATTCGATGAGGTAATACAGCATAAGCGGTGATGAATGGCGGCGCACGCGACGCCGATCGATGCGCCTGTGGGCATCAGCCGGGAGCGGGCAGGCCTCGTGAGGCAAAACTTTTGCGGACCTCTTCCCGGTCGTCGAACGGGAGCTTCTCCACACCCACGACCTGATACGTCTCGTGCCCTTTGCCCGCCACGAGCACCACGTCTCCGGGCGCGGCGCACGCGGCGGCCTCGCCGATGGCCTCGCGGCGGTCCACGATCCACAGCGCCTCGGCGGGCCGGTCCATGCCCCGCCGGATGTCGTTCAGGATGCTTTCGGGATCCTCCGTGCGCGGGTTGTCGCTCGTGACGATGACGCGGTCGGCATAGCGCTCGGCGATGCCGCCCATGAACCGTCGCTTGACGGGGTCGCGGTCGCCGCCGCATCCGAAGACGCACCACAGCCGGGCCGAGGGCGACTTCGTGACGCGGATCGTCCGAAGCACGTTTTCGAGCGCGTCGGGGGTGTGCGCGTAATCGACGATGACCGTCGTGCCGTCGGCGAAGCGGATCTGCTCGAAGCGCCCGGGCACCGGCGGCGCGTCGGCCAGCGCATCGAGCACGGCGTCCGCGGGCAAGCCGAGGGCGCGCCCGGCGCCGTAGGCCGCCGTCAGGTTGTAGGCATTGAACAGTCCCACCAGACGAAACGCACGCTCACGGCCTTCGATGCGCAGGCGCAACCCGTCGATTCGGTTCGACAACACCTCGAGGCGAAGGTCTGCGTCGGCCGCCTGCCCGTACGAGACGGCGCGCGCCGCCGTCTCGGCCACGATCTCCGGGCCGGCTTCGTCGTCGCGGTTGTACAGCGCCGTCGCTTCGGCGGAGAGCGCGTCGAAGAGTTTCTTTTTCGCCGCCAGATATTCTTCAAAGGAGCGGTGATAGTCGAGATGATCCCGCGTCAGGTTGGTGAAGACGGCCGCGTCATAGTCGATGGCGCGGACGCGTTGTTGCGCCAGCGCGTGCGAGGAGACCTCCATGACGCACGCCGAGAGCCCGGCCTCGACCATCTGCCGGAGCATCTGCTGCAGCGCGAGCGCGTCCGGCGTGGTGTGGGTGGCTTCGACGGGTTGCGATCCGGCGTGATAGGCGATCGTGCCGATCAGCCCGGTCTTCACGCCCTGCGCCTCCAGCACCCGGCGGATGAGGAAGGCGGTGGTCGTCTTCCCGTTCGTTCCCGTGATGCCCACCATTTTGAGCTCGCGGGAGGGATCGTCGTAAAAAGCGGCGGCCAGCTCGGCCAGCGCCGCCCGGCTGTCGCTCACCCGCATGAAGGCGATGCCGGGGAAGCGCGTGCGCACCTCCTCCGGCATCGCCTCGCATACGATGGCGACAGCTCCATTTTGAACAGCCTTTTCAATGAACAGATGACCGTCGGCCCGTTCTCCGCGCACGGCGACGAACAGGCCGCCCGGCCCGACTTTGCGACTGTCGTAGGCCAGGTGGTCAACTCTAATATTTTGAAATCGTCCCTGCTTTTTGAGCATCAGGCCGGCCGCTTCGAGCCGTCGACGCAGGGTAGTGAGCGCTTTCATATCGCGTCCTTCTTCCGTATGTCGCGGCGCCGGGGGCGGCCCGGTCTTTCGCGCGCCGTGTCGCCCCTCCTGCCTCGTTTCCTGATGCGGGTCATCGTTCTTTTGCCCGGCATCGGAGCACCGCGCGTTCGGGCAACGGCGCGCCCGCGCGCGGCGCCTGCGCGGCCACGAGGCCCCGGCCTTCGATCCTGACGTTCACCCCGAGCGAAGCGAGCCAGAACGTGGCTTCGCGGGCGCTGAGGCCGGTCAGGTCCGGCATCGTGCTTTCGGTGGTGTCCGCCGCCGCAACGGTCAGACGCACGCGGGTGCGGGGCGGAGCGGCTTCGCCCGGAGCGGGTCGTTGTCGCCGGACCGGGGCCGCCGCCTCGTCCTCGCCGGGACGCTCGGCGCGATAGCCGCGGGCCAGCAGAAGGTTGGCCGCCACGGCGGCGGGCCGGGCCGTCACGTCGGGCATCTCGGCCTCCGGCAGCGCGGGCGCTTCCTCCACCGGATGCATCCGCGCGGCGATCTCCGGGAAGGTGCCGAGCCATCGCCTGGCCACGTTCCGGAACACGGGCGCGGCCACCGAGCCGCCATAGATGCTCGTCTTCGGTTCGTCGAGCACGACGATCATCGCCACCGCCGGATCGTCCGCCGGGAAGAAGCCGACGAACGAGGCGCGGTAGGCGCTTCGGTCGTAGCCCCCGTCGCGGGCCTTGATGGCCGTGCCGGTTTTTCCCGCGATGCGGAGGCCGGCCACTTTCGCCTTCGTGGCCGTCCCCGCTTCCACGACGCGCTCGAAGGCGGGCAAAAGCTTGCGCGCCGTCGCGCGTTTGAAGGCTCGCCGGATCGAATCCTGCCGGGCCCGCCAGAGCGTCCGCCCCGTCACGTCGCGCCGTTCGGCGACGACGTAGGGCTGCACGAGCAGGCCGCCGTTGGCGAGCGCGCTGTAGGCCGTCAGCACCTGAAGCGGCGTCACGTCCACTTCATAGCCCCGGCTCATCGCCGTGAGCGTGGCGCCGCTCCACTCGGCGGGCTTTTTCAGCAATCCCGGAATCTCTCCCGGCAGGTCGATCCATGTATTCTGGCCGAAGCCGAGGTTCCGCGCATACTGATAAAAGACGCCCGGTTTCATCTTCATCGCCACCTTCGCCGTGCCCACATTGCTCGAATGGGCGATCACGTCGGCAAAGGTGATCGTCCCGTAGGCGTGCGTGTCTTTGAGCGTGCGCCCGTGAAGGACCACCCACCCCTTGCCGGTGTCGATGGAGTCTTCGAGCGAGACGACCCCCTGCTCGACTGCCGCGACGGCGGTGACGAGCTTAAACGTCGATCCGGGTTCCATGCGGTCGGTGACGGCGTGGTTGCGGCGGGCCTCGGTGGCGCTCGCGTCGGGGCGGTTCGGGTCGTACGTCGGCACGTTGGCCAGGGCCAGGATCGCGCCCGTATTCGGGTCCATCGCGATGGCCGTGCCCCACGTTGCGCCGCTCTCGGCCACGCCTCGCGCCAGTTCCTCTTCGAGGATCGTCTGCCGCACGAGGTCGATGGTGAGCACGAGCGTCTCGCCGTGCCTGGGCTCGGCGACGACGCCGGAGGGGACGGCCTTGAGCACACCCCGACGGTCGCGCTTGACGATGCGGCGGCCCGGCGTGCCCGTCAGACGGGCGTCGTACCGAAGCTCCAGCCCCGCCAGCCCCCGCAGATCGGGATCGACGTGCCCGAGGACGTGGGCCGCCGTGGCGCCGTAATTATACCGCCGTCCGAAGCGCGGCTTGAGCATCAGCCCCGGCGTTTCCCAGGAAGCGATCGCCTCTTTCTGCGCCTCGGACACGCCCCGGAGCAAGAGCACGTACTGGGGACTGCTTCGCCGCCGCACTTTTCTTCGAAAAGCGGAAGCGGAGCGCCCCGTCAGCCTGGACAATTTTTCAAAGAACGTCGGCGCAGCCTTGTCGAAGCCCGGCGCCGTCGGGTCAAGGGCAACGTCGTATCGCGCGGTGTTGACGGCGAGCGTGCGCCCGGCGCGGTCGAGGATGGCGCCGCGCATGGCCGGAATGGACACGTACGAAGCGGCCTGTTTCCGTCCCTGTTCGCGCAAGGCGGTTCCGTCCACGAGGTAGATGCGCAATGCCTGCCCGGCCACGAGCACCGGCACGATGCTGAGCAACGTCAGCACCACGTACATCCGCGCCAGTATTTGATCTCTCGGTTTCACGCGCCAGCTCCTTGCTTGCCGCCGCGCCGCAAAGGCGAAACGGGCCAATCATCGTTCCATCTCAATCGTGGGTCCATAGGTCGTCGCTTCCGTGAGGCCGAGGGCGCGGGCGCGCCGGTAAATCTGCCCCGGCGACGTGATCTCGTCGAAAGCACCTTTGAGTCGGTTGTGTTTCAGGTGAAGGTTCAGGTTCTCGCGCTGGAGCCGCTGAATGTCGGTCAGGAGTTCCTGCGAGGCGTGGACGTGGCCCACATAGAGGGTGAAGGCCGCCGCCAGCGCGAGGATGAAGGCGGCAAAGCGCACCGTGGGAACGGCGTCGAGCACCGTCTGCGTCTTCGTGCGCTTCGGGGCACGGACGTTCTCCGCTCCGGCCAGCTCGTTCCATCCCGGCAGTCGGACGCGCCGCGCGCCGCCCGGCGTCTTCCGCGTCGGCGTCTTCCGCCCCGGCTGCGCGTGCGCCGCCGTCCGCCGTTTGGCCACGGCCTCCCGCGACGGAGCCGGCACTTTCTTTTTCGGCGCGGCGGGCCGCACTTTCTTGAAGCGCGGCTTCCGACGTTTGGTCGATCTTTTCGCGTGTGGTGTCGGCATGATTGTTTTCTCCAGGCTCAGGCGGCCATCCGCGGCGCCGCCGGTCGGCGGTCGGCAACCCCGGCTCCGATCTCGGCCGGCGACAGATTCTCGTCCCGGATCAGCGCTGCCAGCGCGTTCGGCGCAAGGCCCCACTGACGCGCCTCCCGAAGAAACATCGCCTCCACGCTCGGGCGCGGCCGCCCCGCCACGGCATAGCCGAGGCTGCGGAGCCAATCTCGTATTTCGGAATCGGTCGTAAACATGTCGTCATCAGGTCAAACGGCGTCGTCGGCATCGGCCCGGCGTTCGGCGATGCGCAGGCGGGCGCTTCGGGCGCGAGGGTTGACGGCAAGTTCGGCCTCGTCCGCCGTCACGGGCCGCCGGTGGATCTCGCGCCAGGGTGCGATCAGGTTGCCGTAGAGGTCGCGGACCGCCCGGCCCTCGAGGTTGCCATAGCGCAGGATGCGCTTGACGCGACGATCTTCGAGCGAGTGATAGCTGATCACGGCGATCCGCCCGCCGGGGCGCATCAGCCGCGCCGCCGCAGCGAGCGCGCGCTCCAGCGCTTCGAGCTCGCCGTTGACGGCGATGCGGATCGCCTGAAAGACGCGGGCGAGGGTCTTCACGGCCTCGCGCTCCCGAACCGCGCGTCGGACGACCCCGGCCAGCTCCGTCGTCGTCGCCAGGGGGCGGGCCGCCACGATGGCCCGGGCGATCTTCGCGGCGCGCGGCTCTTCGCCGTAGGCCCGGAGCACCCGCCGAAGCTCGCGCTCCTCCCACGCATTGACCACCGTGTCCGCCGAGAGCCCGGTGTCCGGGTTCATGCGCATGTCGAGCGGCCCCTCGGCCCGATAGCTAAAGCCCCGCTCCGGCGCATCGATCTGCCGGGACGAGACGCCGAGGTCGAGCAGGAGGCCGTCCACGGACGAGACGCCGACCTCGGCCAGAAGCGTCTCCAGGTCGGCGAAGTTGCCTTCGAGCGCGAGGAAGCGCCCGCGCGCAACCTCCCCGGCGAGCCGCTCGCGGGCCGCCGCCAGCGCCGCCGGGTCCTGGTCGATGCCGATGACCCGGCCTCCCGGCGCGAGCGCTTCGAGCAGCGCCGCACTGTGCCCCCCGCCGCCCAGCGTGGCGTCTACGTAGACGCCGTCCGGAACGGTCACGAGTCCCTCTACAACAGCCTTGCAAAGAACAGGCGCATGATAACCGGTCGCGTATCGAAGGGGATCGCTCCCGGACTCCTGCGGTTCGTGTGTATGTTCGTCGCCGGACATCTTACATCCCGAAGACGCGCTCGGCGAGGGTTTCGTAGCGTTCCGACTGCGCGTTCAGGTGCGCCTCCAGCGTTTCCGGATTCCAGATCTCGATTTTATCATAGGTGCCAATGATCACGGCCCGATCCGTAATGTCGGCAAATTCCTTGAGCGACTCCGGAATGCGCACGCGCCCCTGCGAGTCGAGCGACACGTCATCGGCCCACATGTACAGGAGCCGGACGGCATCCTCCGTCTCGCGCTGATACATTTTCTTCTCTTTAAGCTTCTCCTCCATCTCCCGCCACCGGTCTTGCGGATAAAGGTAGATGTTCCGCTTGGTGCCCCGCGTGATGGTGAAGGCCCCGTTGGCCTCCGGGTTCATGGCATTCCGCATCTTCGCCGGGATCGCCACGCGTCCCTTCGAATCAACGGAGTACTCGGCTCTTCCTTTGAACCCGGCCATGCGTCAAGACTTTTTTCGTCGCCCCACAGATCCTTTGCGGGTGAAACAAGATAAAGCATTTTCCCCCACTTTTCCCCACCACCTCGTCAATGTACAACCTCATTTTCAAAAATTTGCTTTTTTGGCCCGAAATGGGCATTTTTCCCTGCCGATTCTCCCCAAAAAGTTTTCCACACATACCAATCTCGATCTTCCTCGAACCCCTGATTTTGAAAGAGGTGAAAATTATTTCACATGTTCAAGACAGGTATTACATATGTTCAAAATATAAAGTGAATATTCTTTCACCCCGCCGTATCTTACCCGGGAATCTCGGCTGCACATATACCGGCGGCGACGCCCTTTGGCCATGCAAAAAAGGCCCGCTCCCCGCGAGAAAAAACGGCTCACCCCGCGTCAGAACGACACCTTCGAGTTCATCCGCAGCTACATGCGGATGCACCGCAAGCCGCCCACGCTCAGAGAGATCGGCGAGGGGCTCGGCATCCGCTCGGGCAACGCCGTCTCGAAGCTCGTGGAGGCGCTCGTGCGGAAAGGCTACCTCGAACGGGAGCCGAACGCGGCGCGCGGCCTCCGCCTCGCCGCCGCCGATGAGGACCCCTTCCGCCTCGACGACGCCCCGCCCAACCTCCTCATCATCAGCCGGACGAACAGCCGCGAGCCGGAACGACTGCGCGAACGCCCGGGCGGATACCTCACCGTGGACCCGCGCCTCCTGCCCGGCGTCCGCCATCCGGACCGCTGCCTCATTGCCCGCGCCGGGGACGACGGCATGAACGGAGACGGCATCCACAAAGGAGATCTGCTGGTGATCGAAGAGACGTCGTGGAAAGACCTGCAGAACGGGGAGATCGCCGCCTGCCTCGTCGGAGAGATGCTCTATGCGCGGCGCATTTTCTTTCTGAACGACCGCCTTCACCTGCGCCCGGCGGACCGGCACTATACCGAGGAAACGTTTGCCCCCGAAGATCCCGGATGCTACGTCGTCGGGCGCGTCCTCAGCATCATGCGGCGGCTCTGACGCGTCGCCGGACCTCCCGCCTCACACTTTCGCCGAGGCGAGCTGAAGCACTTTCTCTCGGCGGGTGCGGCGGGGGGGCGCCGCCAGGTCTTTCTCCCGCGCATACGCCGCGCACGCCGCCACGAACGAGCGGAAGAGCGGATGCGGACGCCCCACGGTGCTCTTGTACTCGGGGTGAAACTGCACGCCGATGAACCAGCGCTTCTCCGGCAATTCGACGATCTCGACGAGGTCGCGCGTGGGGTTGACGCCGGTGAAGTGCATGCCGTGTTCGAGGAGCTTGTACCGGAGCACGTTGTTGAGTTCGAAGCGGTGCCGGTGACGTTCCCACACGTCGGACTCCCCATAGATCTCACGCGCGCGGGAGCCTTCGATGAGATAACATTCGTACGCTCCGAGACGCATCGTGCCGCCCTTGTCGGCAATGCGTTTCTGCTCTTCCATCAGGTCGATGACGGGATACGGCGTGTCCGGGTCGAACTCGGTCGAATGCGCGTTTTCCCAGTGACACACGTGCCGCGCAAACTCGATGACGGCGCATTGCATGCCGAGGCAGATGCCGAAGAACGGCAGGTCGTTCTCGCGGGCATACCGGACGGCCTCGATCTTCCCCTCGATGCCACGCTCGCCGAAGCCCGGCGCCACGAGCACGCCCGCCACGTCGGAGAGCGCTTCCGCCACGTTCTCCGAGGTCAGTTCATCCGAAAGGATGTACTTCACCTCCACATGCACCTCGTTCGCCGCGCCCGCCAGCGTGAAGCTCTCGCTGATGGACTTGTACGCATCCTGATGCTCCACGTATTTCCCCACGAGCGCGATGTGCACGGTCTCCTTCGGGGTCTTGAGCTTTTTCAGAAACTCGATCCAGTCGCCCATCTGCGGCTCGGTGATCAGCCGGTCGGCGTCGAGGTCCTCGACGATGTGCAGACGCTCGATCACGATGTCGTCCAGCCCCTCTTCTTCCACCAGAAGCGGCACCTCGTAGATCGACTCGGCGTCGCGCGAGGTGATGACGGCGCGCGGCTCGACGTTGCAAAAGAGCGCGATCTTCCGGCGGAGGCCGTCTTCGAGCGGGCGGTCGGCGCGGCACACGAGCACGTCCGGCTGAAGCCCGAACGAGAGCAGGGTCTTGACCGAGTGCTGGGTGGGTTTGGTTTTCAGCTCACCGGCAGCTTCGAGGTAGGGCACGAGGGTGAGGTGCACGTTGAGCGTGTTCCGCACGCCGAGTTCGTACCGGAGCTGCCGGATGGCTTCGAGGTAGGGCTGCCCCTCGATGTCGCCCACGGTGCCCCCGATCTCGGTGATGACCACGTCGTAGTCGCCGGTCTCGCCGAGTTTGAGCATCCATGCCTTGATCTCGTCGATGATGTGGGGGACCACCTGCACGGTCTTACCGAGGTATGCCCCGGCGCGCTCCTTCGTGATGACCTCGAGGTAGATGCGCCCGGTCGTGACGTTGTTCGCCTGGCTCGTCGGCTCGCCGAGGAAGCGTTCGTAGTGCCCGAGGTCGAGGTCCGTCTCCGCCCCGTCGTCGGTGACGAAGACCTCGCCGTGCTCGTACGGGTTCATCGTCCCGGGATCGACGTTGATGTACGGATCGAACTTCTGGATGGTGACCCGCAGCCCGCGCGCTTCGAGCAACCGCCCGAGCGAGGCGCAAATGATCCCTTTGCCCAGAGAGGACGTCACCCCGCCCGTCACGAAAATGTACTTGGTCTGCACGATCACATCCGGTTTGTTTGGTACGAAACGCCGATGACGTACGTATCCCCGGCAGTGCTTCAGGGAAAACGCGGCATCGCGGGCACGGAAACTTTCAGAGACGCCTTTTCAAAATACGGCGCTCCGTCATTGTATGGAAGCGCGCGCGTGAAGGTTCGCGGATCGGCGCGTGAAAGTTTGAATGAAACGCCTTGTTTTACCGGGGCTTGCCCCCTCCCTCACAAAACGTCTCACCTTCCTTCCGGCTTCCGCGCGACGACGAGCAGCCCGGTGCCCGCGGCGTTCTCGCGGCGAAGGTCGAGCGCATGGAGGAGGAGGCCGAACGGGAGCACGGGCAGATAATAGAGGGGCAGGACGAAGATGAAGAGCCGGCCTTTGTCAAGCAGGAGCATCGGGTATTTGATCATCAGCCGCCACGCGAGCGAGCCGTACGGGCCGTACGTGTACAGGGTGCGCACCGGCTCCAGCCCCGCCTCGCGGAGCTTGCCCTCGAGATCGTCGCGGTTGTATCCGTCGCGGACGTGCTCCTCGATGAAGCTCGCCTCGTCGCCGTGCACGTCCGAGCCGCCGAGGTCGGAGGGGGTGTTGATGAGCACGTGCCCGCCGGGCCGCAGCACCCGGGCAAAGTGACGGAAGACGGCCCGGTCGTCCTCGATGTGCTCCATCACGTCCACGGAGAGGATGAAGTCGAACGGCCCCTCGGCTTTCAGATCGGTGAGGTCCTCGCAGGCGAGCCGCACGCGCTCCGCGTACGGCGTACGGGCGAAGAAGCGACGGGCATTCTCGAGGTAGTCGCGCTTCACGTCGACGGCGAGCACGCGGGCGTTGGGGAAGGTGCGCGCGATGAAGTATGCGTACTGCCCGAAGCCCGTCCCGGCGTCGAGCACGTCGACGACGCGATCCGGGGGATACGCCCCCAGGAGCCGCTTCACCTCGCGCCGCACGTACCACGACCGGAGAAAAAAGAGGTCGAGAAGACGGTAGAAAATTTTCTGGAGAAAAGGCCTCCGGCTGAAAAACGCGCCGAGCCGGTCTTTGATGGGGTCGTATTGCATAAACTCAAGATAAGGTCCGTCGCCGTACCGATATTTTTTCTCGGATGGTCTGCTCGTCGAGTGACCGCTCATCGCCCGAAGGCCCGAAGCACGTCTTCGGCGCGGGCATCGTCCGTCGGCGCGCCGATGTCGAGGAAGACGGCGTCGGGAAAGCGGCAGCCGTACAGCCCCTTCGAGATCCACTTCGGAAACACGTCGCGTTCGAGGGAAACCTTTCGGCCCGGCGGGATGCTCGCCACGAGGTCCGGCTCCAACACGTAGACGCCCGCGTTGATCCATGCCGCGCCCGCCCCTTCCGGCTTCTCGACGAACGCCGTCACCGCCCCTTGCTCGCCCATGCGCACCTCGCCGCACCGTTCCGCACGCGGCCTCTCGACGAGCGCGAGGGTGGCTCTGGCCTTCCGGAGATGATGGCAGGCGACGAGCCATTCGAGCGCCCCGGAAAAGAACGTGTCGCCGTTCATGGCGAGGAAGACCCCTTTGATGCCCGCGCGCCCGGCGGCATGGCGGAGCGCCCCGCCCGTGCCGAGCGGCTCCGGCTCCCGCACGCACCGAATGCGCACGCCCCACGCCGTCCCGTCGCCCACGAAGGCTTCGACCTGCTCCCCGAGAGGGCCCGTGCTCAGAATCACGTCCGTGAACCCGGCGCGCCGGAGGCGCCGAAGCAGATGCCCGAGAAACGGCTCGCCCGCCACCGGCGCGAGCGCCTTCGGAGAGTCCGCGACCCCACTCCGAAGCCGCGTGCCGGAACCGCCGCACAGGATCACCACGGGATATTTCGACGAGCGTCGCGGCATGGGGGAGGTGTTTTTTGGGGGTGAGGGTGACCTACGACGCCCCGGGGCACGCCGACGAATCAACGTTTTAACGCTCCAACGTTCAACGCATCAACCAGCGATTCAATCGCCTCGCACAGCGGCTCCCATCCGTATTTCTTTTTCTCCTCCCGCACTCCCACCGCCAGGCGTTCGGCGAGGTCTTCGCGGAAGAAGCGGATGACGGCGCGGGCGAGCGCCTCCGGATCACCGGGCGGCGTCACGAGCCCCGCCCGCCCGTCCGGCACGATCTCCGCCAGCCCGCCCACGTCGGTGACGAGGACGGGCTTCTCGAAGTGAAACGCGATCTGCGCCACCCCGCTTTGCGTGGCCGAGAGGTACGGCTGCACGACGAGGTCGGCGGCAGAGAAATACGTCGCCACGGCGTCGTTCGGGACGTACCGGTCGTGCAGCGCGACGTGCTCCGACAGGCCGAGCCGCGCGATCCGCTCGCGGTACGGCGCCTCGTCTTCGTAAAACTCGCCCGCCACCACGAGGCGCACGCCGGGCAGCGCCTCCACGAGGCGCGGCATCGCCTCGAGCAGCACGTGAAGCCCCTTGTATTTCCGCACGAAACCGAAGAAAAGGAGCACCGGCGCATCGGGCGGGAGACCGAGCTTCGCCCGCGCTTCCGCCTTCGGGAGCGCCTCGCCGAAGACGTCGTACACCGGATGCGCCACCTGCCGCACGGGCCCGCGCACGCCGAGCACGCCGAGGTCGCGCGTGACGGCTTCGGACAGGGTGACGAAGCCCGCACAGGCCCGGAGAAAATATTTGCTCAACGCCGCGTCGCCGGGACGGGGTTCGTGCGGAAGCGCGTTGTGCACC
The DNA here is from genome assembly GCF_056451265.1 of Rhodocaloribacter sp. NCBI lineage: Bacteria > Pseudomonadati > Rhodothermota > Rhodothermia > Rhodothermales > Rhodothermaceae > Rhodocaloribacter > Rhodocaloribacter sp. Next base: position 16,472 of record NZ_JBWOPL010000075.1, read on the forward strand.
AGGGCGATCGACGGGATGCCTCGCCGCCGGAGAAGTCGGGCGATGGCGCCAAAAGCCGGGGCGAAGAAGGGCATCCAGTATTTGAACACGACGGCGTCCGGCGCGAAGCGTTCAACGTGCCGGACCGCCCGCATCCAGCTTGCCGGGTTGAGCGTGTCGATGAGGCGAACGGCGGCGACGGGGTCGGCGGGGGGAGCGGCCTCGTACTGCGTCGCGCCGGGGAAGAGACGCTCCGGGTACTGCCGCGTGAACGTGACGACTTCGACGGTGTGGCCGCGTGCGCGGAGGTCGCGGGCCATCTTTTCGAGGAAATGCGCGATGCCGCCCCGATACGGATAGACCGGTCCGACGAGCGCCAGCCGTTTCTTTCGCGGCTCCATCACGCCGCCTCGTGCGCCGCCGCCGGCGCAAGGGCCGCGACGACGTCGTACGTCTCCGTGCGCTCCATGCGGGGGCGGACCACCATTTCCCCGATGAGCCCCGTGGTGAACATCTGCACGCCGACAAGGATGAGCAAAACGCCGAGCAGCAAAAGCGGGCGGTCGCCGATGGGATTGCCGTAGACGATCTTGTCTATGCTCAACCACAGGCTGACGACGAAGCCGCCGAAGAAGGCAAGCGTGCCGAGCGTGCCGAAAAAGTGCATCGGGCGCGCGGCGAAACGGGTGAGGAAAAGCACCGTGAGGAGGTCCAGAAAGCCCCGGATGAAGCGCTCGAAGCCGAACTTCGTGCGGCCGAACTTCCGGGCGTGATGCCGCACGGGCTTCTCGGTGATGCGCTCGTAACCCTCCCACTTCGCCAGCATCGGGATGTACCGATGCAGTTCGCCATAGACGCGCACACTCTTGACCACCTCGCACCGGTACGCCTTCAGCCCGCAATTGAAATCATGGAGCGGGATGCCGGAGAGCAGCCGGGTGATGAGGTTGAAGAAGCGGCTCGGGATGGTTTTGCTCAGGGGATCGTGGCGTTTCTTCTTCCATCCGCTCACGAGGTCGTATCCCTCTTCGAGGAGCGCGACGAGTTCCGGGATCTCGGCCGGGTCGTCCTGAAGGTCGGCGTCCATCGTGATGACGTATTGCCCGCGCGCGTGCTCGAAGCCCACCGCCAGCGCCGCCGACTTTCCGTAATTGCGCCGGAAGCGAAGCCCGGCGAAGCGTGGGTCCTCGGCGTGGAGCCGCTCGATCACCGCCCACGAGCCGTCCCGCGAGCCGTCGTCGACGAGCCACACCTCGAAGCTGTACCCTGCGTCCTCACATGCTTCACGGATGCGCCGCGCCAGCTCCGGCAACGACTCCTCCTCGTCGAGGACGGGCACAATGATGCTCAGGTCGGGATGGGGCGTCATACGGTATGGTGGTTGCTCCTCTCGCGCGCGGCGCCCGGGCACGGCCGGGCCGCCCATGAGCCGCCCGTTTCAACCCGCCGATCACACATCGATCGTCGCGTACTTGGCGTTGCGCTCGATGAACTTGCGGCGGGGCTCGACGGCATCGCCCATGAGGGTGGAGAAGATCCGGTCCGCCGTGGCGGCGTCTTCGATGGTGACCCGCTGAAGCATGCGCGTGGCCGGGTTCATCGTCGTCTCCCAGAGCTGTTCCGGGTTCATCTCGCCGAGCCCTTTGTATCGCTGGATCGTAATCTTCCCGCGTCCCCGCGTATTCATCTCATCGACGAAGGCCTGCAGTTCGTTATCGTTCCACGCATAGCGCTCGTCTTTGCCCTGCTTGACCTTATAGAGCGGCGGCAGCGCCACGTAAATGTAGCCGTGCTCGAAGAGCGGGCGCAGTTGCCGGTAGAAGAACGTCAGCAGCAGGGTCCGAATGTGCGCGCCGTCCACATCGGCGTCCGTCATGAGGATGATCTTGTGATACCGGAGCCCGTCGAAGTTGAAGTCGTCGGTCGCCGTGGCGATGCCGGTGCCGAGCGCCGTGACGATGTTTTTGATCTCCTCGTTGGCAAGCACCTTGTCCAGCCGCGCTTTCTCGACGTTGAGGATTTTGCCCCGAAGCGGAAGGATGGCCTGAAAATGCCGGTCGCGGGCCTGTTTGGCCGAGCCGCCGGCGGAGTCTCCCTCGACGAGGAAGAGTTCGCTTTCGGCGGGGTCCTTCGAAGCGCAGTCGGCCAGTTTGCCGGGGAGGCCGCCGCTGCCGAAAGCGCTCTTGCGCTGCACGAGTTCGCGCGCCTTGCGGGCGGCGGCGCGCGCCTGAGCCGCCAGCACCACCTTGTCGATGATCTTCTTCGCCGCGCGCGGGTGATCCTCGAGCCAGATCTTCAGCCGCTCGCCCACCAGCGACTCGACGGCCCCCTGCACTTCCGAGTTGCCGAGCTTCGTCTTCGTCTGCCCCTCGAACTGCGGCTCGGCCACCTTCACCGAGAGCACCGCCGTCAGCCCCTCGCGGAAATCATCCCCGGAAAGGTCGGTTTTGACGTTTTTGAGCAGATTATTTTGCTCGGCATACTGCTTCAGCGTCCGTGTGAGCGCGCGTCGGAAGCCGGAAATGTGCGTGCCGCCCTCGTGCGTGTTGATGTTGTTGACGAAGGAGAGCACGTTCTCGGTATAGCTCGTATTATACCGCATCGCCAGTTCCACCGGCACGGGGGCGTCCTCGTCGGCGATGTAGATGGTCTCCTCCATGATCGGCGTGCGCGTCTCGTCGAGGTAGGCGACGAACTCGACGATGCCGCCCTCGAAGTGGTATTCTTCGCGGCGAAGCGCCTCGTCTTCCTCCCGGCGATCCTCGATGGAGATGTATACGTTCCGGTTCAGATACGCCAGTTCCCGGAGCCGGTCGGCCAGGGTGTCGAAGCGAAACTCGGTGGTCTGAAAGATGGAAGCGTCGGGCCAGAACTGCACCTCGGTGCCGCTCTCCTCGCCGGGCTCGAGCGGGCGGACCTTCTCGACGGGCGTCACCGGGCGCCCCTTCTCGTAGCGCTGCTGCCACACGTAGCCCTCGCGCCGCACCGTGGCGATGAGCCGAACCGAGAGGGCATTCACACACGAGACGCCGACGCCGTGAAGACCGCCGGAGACCTTGTACGTGTTCTTGTCGAACTTCCCGCCCGCGTGCAACGTGGTCATCACCACCTCCAGCGCCGAGCGCCCCTCGACCGGGTGGATGCCGACGGGAATGCCGCGCCCATTGTCGCGCACGGTGACGGAGCCGTCCTCGTTGATCGACACGTCGATGCGGTCGCAATAACCGGCCAGCGCCTCGTCGATGGAGTTGTCCACGACCTCGTAAACGAGATGATGCAGGCCGCGGATGCCTACGTCGCCGATGTACATGGCAGGGCGTTTCCGAACGGCCTCAAGCCCTTCGAGCACCTGAATGTTCGATGCGCTGTACCCGTTGCCCGGGGTTGCTTCCTTCCTCATAGCACTCCTTTTGATCATGCGGCGGTCACTCGCCGAACCGGCGGCGAAGGCGGCCTGCTCCCCTCGGAACAGACGCGCCGTAACAATTCAAGATAGTACGCGCGAGAGGGGCTTTCTGTTCTTCAAAAGAGTCCTTTTCCCCGAAAAACGACGCGCTTCGGTGGAAAAACCCGAACGGGTGCGGCTCATCCGCCGACGGCGAGTTCCCGCTCCATCCATGCGGTAAAGGCGAGCGCGCGTTCCAGGAAGGGACCGAGGGCGTCGGGAAAGCGCTCTTCCTCGATTTCGAGGAGCGCGGCGGCCTCGGACTGAAGCCGTCGGGCCGCCTCGACGAGCGCGTCGGAGACGCCGGGGTAGAGACTGAGCAGGCGCTGGTGCACGACGTGCAGGCGGCGCGCCACGCGGCTGAGCGTCATCAGGTTTTCGAAGCGGCGCACGAGGCCGGGGGCGCGTTCCTCTTCGCCCGTGTGAAGATAGGCGAGGTTGCCCTGGAGCCGCATGAGCCCTTCATCGAGGGCGCGGCGAGCCTCCCACAGGTACGGCCGCACGACGGCCTCCGCCTCCTGCGCCGAGGGATCCCGCCCGGCGCGCCGCTCGGCCACCGTTTTCCACACCTCCGTCGCCGTCGAGAAAGAGGCGAGCAGCACCATGGCCCGCAACACGACGGCGTCCGACTGGGGTTCGGGGTCGAAAGGCATGAAAGGCACCGCTGGAGAGATAAAAAAAACGGTGCGGCGCATCCCGGGCACACAAGCGTGCGAGAGACGACGGCGCACCGGCGATGGCGGGCAGCGTCAGACTTCGAGGTACCGCATGAATTCCTGAATCCGATAGAGCAGGTCTTCATCGTCCTCATCTTCGCCGAAGGTCGCCACGATGTGATAGCCGTGATGTTCGAGCATGTGGCGCACCCGCGCCACGTCGGTGGCGTTGAGCTTGAGCGTGACGCGAATCCGGCCTTCCGCCTGCGGCTCGGTCTCCGTGGCGAGCGAGAGCACCCGCACGTCGCTTTGCTCGATCGTATAGACGAGCTGGGAGAGGGAGTAGTCGCGCGCTTCGATGTCGAGGGCGAGGATCGCGCCGGCTTCGTGCGTGGAGAGCATCCGGGCAAACTGCTCGAAGATGTCGTGCCGACGAACGAGGCCGAGGTAGCGTCCCTCGGCATCGGCCACGGGCAACGCCGTCATGTCGTGCTCGATCATGACTTTCGTCACGTCGAAAACGTGGGTATCGGGCGTGGCGAAGATCGGCTCGCCGCCAAGCAGTTTTTCGATCGGGATATCCGGCTCGGCGGCGTTCAGCAAATGTTCTTCCGAAACCACCCCGATCAGTTTTCGCTCACGGTCGACCACCGGCAGGTGGCCGACGCGAAATTCCATCAGCAGCCCCAGCGCGAACTCGACCGTATCGGTCGGCTTCAGCGGCGGCGTGGAATGGCTTATCAGTGATTCAATATTCATAACGATGTAACCGTCAAGCGCGATACAAGCACCGGGCGAGATGCCCGACCTGGTCGCTTCTTTAGTTACCTCAAGCACCGTGCCGTTTCCCGGAGACTGCGAAACCGGCAGAGGTCGGCGGTCCCGCTCCCCTCCGCTTCGTGCACGATTCAAACCTCATCGCGGGATTTACAAAATGCATCGGCGAAGCGCAAGCTATTTTTAGCGCCCTCGCCTCACCCCGGCCGGAAATTACAAATATTTATGCCGTTTGGGACCGTTGCCCATGCGCGTTATCCTCCGGGATCGGCTTGAGGTGTGCGAATTTTTCCAGGGTGGGTCTCAGGTCGCGATAGTGGCGGGGCGCCACGCGGAAGTGCAGGCGCGCCACGGCCTCCGGTTGCGCAGCCGCATCGCCGTTTTGCGCATACATATACTCTTCCGAGATCACGTCGGCGACGCGGCGGATGTAGGCGACGGCGCCGCCTTCGGCCAGCGGCACGTACGCGAGGTGCTCCTCGAAGTCGCGCTCGACCACGTCGATGAGCTTGCGCCGGAGTTCGCCGAGGCCGATGCCCCGAAGCGCCGAGACGAAAGCCGTATCCGGATATTCCTCGCGCAGCGCGCCGAGGAGGCCGTGTTCTTCGAGCGCGTCTATCTTGTTGAACACCATGAGCATCGGCTTGTCGAGCGCGCCCAGTTCTTTGAGCGTTTCGTGGACCACGCGGATCTGATCCTCGAAGCGCGGGTGCGTGGCGTCGACGACGTGAAGGAGCACGTCGCTCTCGCGCACTTCGTCGAGCGTGCTCTTGAAGCTCTCGATGAGCTTGTGGGGAAGCTTGCGGATGAAGCCGACGGTGTCGGAGAGGAGCATCTGCTTGTTCGCGGCGATGCGGATCATCCGCGTGGTGGCGTCGAGTGTGGCGAAGAGGCGATCCTCGGCGAGCACGTCGGTGTCGGCCAGCGCATTCATCAGGGTCGATTTTCCGGCGTTCGTATAGCCGACGAGGGAAACGCGCGTGAAGGCGGCGCGGCTCTTGCGCTGGGTCGTCCGCTGCCGGTCGATCTGTTCGAGGCGGCGTTTGAGCGTGGCGATGCGATGGCCGATCATGCGGCGGTCCGTCTCGATCTGCGTCTCGCCCGGCCCTTTCGTGCCGATGCCGCCCTTTTGCCGCGAGAGGTGCGTCCACTGACGCGTGAGGCGGGTGCGAAGGTAATCGAGCTGAGCCAGTTCGACCTGCGTCTTGGCTACGGCCGTCTTGGCCCGACTCGCGAAGATGTCGAGGATGAGCGCCGAGCGGTCGACGAGCTTGCACTTGAGCGCCCGCTCCAGATTGCGCGCCTGTACGGGTGAGAGGTCGTCGTCGAAAATGACGAGATCGCTCTTTCGGGCGGCCACCAGACGCCGGAGATCCTCTACCTTCCCCTTGCCGATGTACGTGGCCGCGTTGAGTTTCGGAAGCGCCTGCGTGACGCGGTCGGTGACGTGTGCGCCGGCCGTGTCGGCCAGCAATTCAAGTTCATTGAGAGCGTCCCGGGTTTCCCACGGCTCCTCACCTGCCCGGGTGACGCCGACGAGGATGGCCGATTCCTGGATGCGTTGTCGGTTCGAATTCAATCGTGATGGGTTCTCGTGAAACAAAAGCTTACGTACGCTCAGCCTTCAAGCGCCTTTTTGCCGTAGGCTTGCTGTACGCCGAAGTCCATGCGGGCGTCGATCTTGGCGCGGACGATCCGGTGAAACCGGTCGCGCCGGCTTGCGGGCACTTTCAGTTCGAAGCGCCGACGCACCCCGGCTCCGTCTTCGAAAAAAAAGACGTAGTGGTGGCCGTCGCCACGCGGGACCTCGAAATAGTCGACCACCTGTCCCCAGGCAAGCATCCGCCGGGGTCGCTTCATCGATTGGACGATGCCGACCTCCGTCACGACGAGCGCATTGGCGAGCAGGATGGCGATGAACCAGAACACGCCGCCCGCCAGGTATCCGGCGAAGACGCCCGAGGGAGTGGGCTGCCCGGAGGCCAGCGAATAGCCCCACAAGAGCGCCACCACCGCGAGGAACGCCATCGGCCAGAGGGGCAGGCCGAAGAAGTATCCCGTGCGCCAGGAAAGGAGCACCCGCCGCATCCGCAAACGGTTCGCCACCGTGATGAGCATCAGCAGGGAGGTCACCCCGATGAAGCCGATCAACAAGATCATATGGAGAGTGTCAAACACCGTGCGACAGGGCTCCGGGTAGGTGAGCGGGCCTGCGCGGGCGGATGATCGCCCTGCGCAGACGGATTCTCAGGCGGATACGGTCTCCGGCCGCCATTGTTTGGCGACAAGCATCTCGGCGACTAAAAATACCAACGCGAGCAGCAAAAAGACGTTCCACAGTTCGACGCCCGTTCGCTCCTCTACGAGGGCATCGGCCACGCCGGCGGCATCGGCCACGTCGAGCACGCGTACGCGCACGCCGGTTGCCTCCGAGAGACGCCCGGCGGCGGCCGCGGGGTCGAGACGACGGAGGTCCGACTCCCGGTTGTCCACATTGAACGCGACGCGTCGGACCAGCGTTTCGCCCGCTTTCACGTCATATACGCCGGGCAGGCGGATCGTGGCGTCGGTCTGAAGCAGCACCGCGCCGAAGAGGGTGCGTTGCTCGGGCGTGAAGGCCTCTCCGTCGGGCGCGACGAGGTGGAGCGGCTCGTTCTCCGGCGCCCCCGCCAGCCGCAGCGTTCCCGCCGTCCCCACCGTCAACTGCTCGCCCGCGGTGGTCTCTCCGGCGGAGAGATAGTACATCGACCGGTAGAGGAGCGGGATGAAGAGTCCCCGCACCGGCAGGTCGCTCCATCGCGGGTCGGGGGCGACCGTCAGGAGGAACGCCGCGCCGCGCCCGTGCCGGAGCTCTTCCAGAAAGGGTTTGCCGTTCGAGAGCTGGATGAGCGTCTGTTCTCCGGCGCTGCCGGGCGCATAATCCATCGCGAAGTAGATCTCGGGGCTTTCCACGGTCTGTTCCCGGCGCGCGGCGGACGGCTCGAAGACGCCCTCGAAGAGCGGATGTTCGAGGTCCACGCGGTCGAAAGCGGCGATGGCCTGTCCGGGCCCGAGCGTGCCGCTGAAGCCGGTGAATCGCCCTCCTCCAAGAGCGGCGAAAAGGGCGTTGTAGTCTGCCGCCTGCGCGCCCGCGCCCGGGAAGAGCATCAGCCCGCCGCCTTCCGCCACGTAGCGCGCCAGCGAAGCGACCTCGCCGCTCGAGAGCGTGCGCGGGCCCACCAGCACGACGGCGTCGTACGCGCCCAGCCCCGTCGCTGCCAGGGCATTTTCCGGGACCGTGTCGGCCTCGAAGATCACACGGTTGCGGGCCAGTTCGGGCGAGAGGGCCAGTTCGATGAAGTCGGTGCGCTGTCCCTCGCCTCGCACGATGAGCACGTGCCGCCGCTCCGGCACGTTCAGTGTGAAATAGCGCACGTTGTCATATTCGAAGCCGTCGTCCTCGATCTGCACGAGGCCGGCCAGCCAGCCGTGCCGCTTCGGCGTGGCGGCGAACGACACCTTCGCGGACGCGCCGGGCGCGAGGTCGGCGGACGCCTGCGCCACGCGCTCGCCTTCGAGGTAGACGCTCGCCACGTACCCCTCGACGGGCGCGGCGCCGTAGTTCACCAGGATCGCCTCGATACGCACCGGCTGCCCCGCCTCGACGATGCGGCTGACCACCCGCACGTCGGTGACGGCCACGTTATCGTAGGCGCGGGCGCCCACCGGCAGAAGCGCCACGCGGACGCCCTCGGGCACGGCCGTCGCGCCCGAGTCGACCAGGGTGCTCGCCTGAAGGTCGGAGAGGACGTACACCTCCCGGTTGAGGTTCGGCGCGGAGGCGAGGAGCGCCGCCGCCCGGGCCAGCGTCCGGGAAACGGTGGAAGCGCCGGAAGCCGCCGTCACCGCTTCGACGGCGTCGCGGGCGGGGCCCCGGTTCTGATAGGCAACGGGGTCGGCGAGCGTGTGATCCGCCGTCGTGAGGATCGTCGTCGCATCGCCCGGCTCCATCTGGTCGATGATGCCCGTGGCAAGGGCCTTCGCCTGATCGAGATAGCCGCCCTGCGCGTCGCGGAGGGTCATCGAGAGTGAATTGTCGAGCACGACGGCGGCCGAGGCGGGCGCCCGCCCGCCAAGCGTTCCGGCCAGACCGCCGGTGAGCGTCGGACGCGCAAAGGCGAGCACGAGGCACGCAATCGCCAGCGTGCGAAGCGCCAGCAGCAGCCACTGCTTGATCCGCACACGCTGCATCGTCGTCTTCTGCAGCTCTTTCAAAAAGGCGAGCGAACTGAAATCCACCTTCTTCGGACGACGGAAGTTGAACAGGTGGATGATCAGCGGGATCGCCGCCGCCGCCAGACCGAACAGAAGCAGCGGGTTGAGAAACGTCATAAAGTTTTGCTTTTCATGGTTCAACGCCCGCAGTGCTCAACCTTCGAACTTTGAACCGGATAGGGGCGGATGAGGCGGATAGCGTGCTACGGAAGCACCGCGCCACTGTTCCACAGGCAAACCGACGGGGCGGTCACCGCTCGGCGAAGCGATAGATACGGCCGTCGAAGGCGCACAGGTACAGCTCGCCGTCTTCCCCCACGCCGAAAGAGGCAATGGCGAGCGTGGTGTCGAAAAGCTCTTCATTCGAAGCCTTCTCGCCGTCGTACGTGAGCGCCCAGATGCGGCCGGAGCCGAAGTCCGCATACACGTATTTGCCCGCAAGCCCGGGCGCGCTCGTCCCGCGATAGACGTAGCCGCCGGTGACGGCCGCGCCCACGTCGTGCCCGTATTCCCACACGGGCGGCGTCAGTCCGGACGGGTCGCATCCGTCGGGCGGGTTGAAGCAGTGGTCGCCCTCCATCACGTTCCACCCATAGTTCCGCCCCTTCTCCACGAGGTCGATCTCCTCCCAGTCGCCTTGCCCCACGTCGCCGGCCCACAGCCGGCCGGTTTCGGGGTCGAAACTGAAGCGCCAGGGGTTGCGGAACCCGTAAGCAAAGATCTCCTCCCGGCATCCGAGCGGGCCGCACAGCGCGCCGACGAACGGGTTGTCCGGCGGAATGCCGTAGGCGCGCCCCGGATCGGGCGCATCCACGTCGATGCGGAGGAGCGCACCGAGGAGCGTACCGCGGTTCTGCCCGTTGCCCTGCGGATCGCCGCCGCTGCCGCCGTCGCCGAGGGCGACGTAGAGGTAGCCGTCCGGCCCGAAGGCGATCTGCCCGCCGTTGTGGTTATTGAACGGCTGCGCCACTTCGAGGATCACCGTCTCACTCGCGGGGTCGGCGCGCGACGGGTCGGCGGGATCGACCGTGTACCGCGCCACCACCGTCCGCTCCGGCTCGGACGCCGTATAATCGACGAAGAAGAACCCGTTCTCGGCGAAGTTCGGGTGGAAGGCGAGGCCGAGGAGCCCTTTCTCATTGCTCCGGTCGTTGACCCGCGCGCGGATGTCGAGGAAGACCTCCGCGACGGCGACGCCGTCCCCGTCCTCGAAGAGGCGGATGACCCGGATGACGCCCGCCTGCTCGACGACGAAGAGCCGCCCGGAGCCGTCGCCCGCGTGCTGAAGATCGACGGGGCGCGTGAAGCGCAGGTTCGGGAACGCCGCTTCGAGCGTCAACGCCCCCGGCGTCTCACCCTCGAAGATCTCCTCCTCCGACGGCGGCCCGCCCTCCACGATCTCCTCCTCCGGCGACGACCCGCACCCGAAAGCCGTCATCGCGAGGACGACGAACGCCGGAGCGAAGAGGCGGGGAAACGTTCGGGCTTTGGGTCGTCGGGTCATGAGCATGCAGGGATGGGAATGCTTGCGTGTTTCATGATGCGGACGGGATACGGGCTGCGGAATACGAAGGGATCTTCAACGGTTTTAACGCGCAACCTCACAAACGTACCAACGCGACGCACGGGCGATTGCTCCTCCGGCGAAGCCGCCGTAGTTTGCGCCGCACACGCCTCCCTCGCCATCCGATCCGACCGTCATGCGCAACCGCCTCCTTCTCCTCCTTTTCCCATTCCTGTTGCTCCTTGCCCCCGCCCTCGCGCAGGACGCCGACGAGGCGTGGGACGTCGCCGCCGCCCACGGCCCGACGAAGACCGTCGCCTTCACCACCACCGAGGGCACATGGATGAACCTCGACGTCAGCCCCGACGGGCGGACCCTCGTCTTCGACCTGCTCGGCGACCTCTATACGCTCCCCGTCTCCGGCGGCAAAGCCACGCGGCTGACGAGCGGCCCGGCCTTCGACGTGCAGCCGCGCTTCAGCCCCGACGGCGCGCGCATCGCCTTCACGAGCGACCGCGGCGGCGCCGACAACCTGTGGGTCATGAACGCCGACGGCTCCGACGCCCATGCGGTGACGAAGGAGACGTTCCGCCTCGTCAACGGTCCCGCATGGACGCCCGACGGCGAATATCTCCTCGGCCGGAAACACTTCACCTCCACGCGCTCGCTCGGCGCGGGCGAGGTATGGATGTATCACGTCACCGGCGGCGCCGGCCTTCAGCTCACCCAGCGCAAGAACGACCAGCAGGATCAGGGCAACGAGATCGCCCTCAGCCCCGACGGACGGTACGTGTACTTCAGCGAGGACGTGAGCCCCGGCCCGTTCTTTCAGTATAACAAGGACCCGAACGGACAGATCTACGTCATCCGCCGCCTCGACCGGGAGACGGGCGAGATCAAGAACCTCATCACCGGCAACGGCGGCTCCGTGCGTCCACAGCCCTCACCCGACGGCAAGCACGTCGCCTTCGTGCGGCGCGTGCGCGGCAAGAGCGTGCTCTACGTGTATGACCTCGAAACCGGCGCTCAGCGTCCGATCTTCGACGGGCTCAGCCACGATCAGCAGGAGGCGTGGGCCATCTTCGGCGTCTATCCCGCCTTCGACTGGACGCCCGACAGCCGGAACGTGATCCTCTGGGCACAGGGGAAACTCTGGAACGTGAACCTGGCCGCGAGGGCCGCGACGGAGATCCCGTTCGAGGCCGAGGTGGAACAGACCCTCACCGAGGCCGTGCACTTCTCGCACGAGGTCGCCCCGCCGGTGTTCGAGGCGAAGATGATCCGCGACGCCGCCACCTCACCCGACGGCCGGACGCTCGTCTTTCACGCCGTCGGCCATCTGTGGAAAAAGGCCCTCCCCGGCGGCGCGCCCGAACGCCTCACGAACGACGACGTCTTCGAATACGCGCCCGACTTCAGCCCCGACGGGCAGTGGGTCGTGTATACCACGTGGGACGACGACGCCCTCGGCGCGATCCGCAAGGTGCGCCTCGACGGGCGCGAGCGGCAGACGTTGACCACACGCCCCGGTTACTACCACGAACCGCGTTTCTCACCCGACGGCGCAAAGATCGTCTACCGGCGCGGTACGGGCAATGCGCTCCTCGGCTACGTGTACGGCGTCGAGCCGGGGCTGTACTGGATGGATGCTTCCGGCGGCGCGGGCACGCGCATCCGCGAGCGCGGCTATGACGCCCGTTTCAACACCGACGGCACGCGCATCTTCTTCATGGAAGGCGGCGGCCTCGACAAGCACTACAAGAGCGTCCGCCTCGACGGCGGCGACGAGCGCACGCTCTTCAACCTCAAGTACGTCACCCGCGTCGTGCCGAGCCCGGACGGGCAATGGGTGGCTTTCACCGAGCTCTTCAACGCGTACATCGCCCCGCTACCGAAGACGGGCAAGGCCATCGACCTGAACAAAGATACGAAGGCCATCCCCCTCACCCGGGTCACGCGGGACGCCGGGCTGTACCTCCACTGGTCCGCCGACAGCCGGCGGCTCCACTGGGTGCTCGGCCCCGAATACTTCACGCGTGATCTGAAGGACAGCTTCACGTTCGTCGAAGGCGCGCCGGAGGCGTTGCCCCCCATCGACACGACGGGCGTGAAGATCGGCCTCACGGCGCCCACGGACGCGCCTTCGGGCGCGGTGGCGCTCGTGGGCGCGCGCCTCATCACGATGAACGGGGACGAGGTCATCGCGCGCGGCACGGTCGTCGTCGAGGGCAATCGCATCACCGCCGTCGGCCCGGTGGACGCCGTCGCCGTGCCCGCCGGAGCCGCCGTCATCGACGCGGCGGGCAAGACCATCATGCCCGGCCTCATCGACGTGCATGCCCACGCGAACCACTTCTTCTCCGGCCCCTCGCCCCGGCAAAACTGGACGTATTATGCCAACCTCGCCTATGGCGTGACCACCTCACACGACCCCTCGGCGAACACCGCGTTCGTCTTCAGCCAGTCCGAACTCGTCAAAGCGGGCGAGATCGTGGGACCGCGCATCTTCTCCACCGGCACGATCCTCTACGGCGCGGACGGCGACTTCAAGGCCGTCATCAACAGCCTCGACGATGCGCGCTCGCACCTCCGCCGGATGAAGGCCGTCGGCGCATTCTCGGTCAAAAGCTATAACCAGCCCCGCCGCGAACAGCGCCAGCAGATTTTGAAGGCGGCCCGCGAATACGAGATGCTCGTCGTGCCCGAAGGCGGCTCGACGTTCTTCACGAACCTGACCATGATCCTCGACGGCCACACGGGCATCGAGCACAACCTCCCCGTCGCGCCGTTATACCACGACGCGCTGTCGCTGTGGGCCGCCACCACGGTGGGCTATACGCCGACGCTCGTGGTGAACTATGGCGGCCCCTCGGGCGAGTATTACTGGTACGAGCACACGAAGGTGTGGGACCGGCCGCGCCTGCTCAATTTTTATCCGCGCCCGGCGCTCGACGCCCGCGCCCGCCGCCCGACGATGGTCCCCGAAGAAGAGTATGCACACCTCACCGTGGCCCGGAGCGCGAAGGCGCTCATCGACCGGGGCGGCAAGGTGCAACTCGGCGCGCACGGGCAGCTTCAGGGCCTCGCGGCGCACTGGGAGCTGTGGACGTTCGTCCAGGGCGGCATGACCAACCACGAGGCGCTCCGCGCGGCCACCCTCTCCGGCGCGGAATACCTCGGCCTCGACGCCGACCTCGGCACGCTCGAACCGGGCAAACTCGCCGACCTCATCGTCCTCGACGGCAACCCGCTCGAAGACATCCGGCAGACCGAGAACATCCGGTACGTGATGGCGAACGGGCGCCTCTTCGAAGCCGAGACGATGAACGAGATCGGCAACCACCCGCGCGCACGCAAGCCGTTCTACTGGCAGAAAGACGGCCTCGACGACCGTTTCATCTGGGCCCGCTGACGAATCCCGACCCGGACGCTCAACCTCCCCCGAGGCCGATCATCGCGAGGAGACGATCGAGCAGCGTGGGTGGGCGAAACCGGCACCGGAGCTGGGCAAAGATCAGTGTCAGCACGGCAATGAGCGCCCCGACGATGCCCCAGTCGATGACCGTACCGATCAGGCATGGGAGGCCGATCTCAAAGATGGATAGAATGCCGAAAATGATGGCGACGATGGTGAGCCCGATCTCGACGAAGCTCAGCAGTTCGAGGAGCTGCTGAAGCAGCCGGCAGCCGCCCGCGAAGCCCGCGCACAGGATCGCCCAGGCAATGAGGAGCGCGGCTCCCGCCACGGCCAGCACACCGCCCAGCACGGCCACCGGAACGTTCGAGGAACACGCGCCTCCGAAGATCAGCACCAGCCCGACGATCAGCAGGATCAGCCCCAGGATGCGCAAAAACTCGCACCACGGAGGCATCGGCCCCGGCGGAGGAGGCCCATCTCCTCCATCACCGTCGCCATCGCCGCCACTGTCACTGTCGTCGCCATCGCCACCGTCGCCGTTCTCATCAGGAGCGGGCGCGCATGCTTCGAGGGTGAACGCTTCCGTAGCGAGGTCGGTGCAGCCGTTGGGCCACGTCACGAGCACCGCCACCGACGCCCCGGTCGTCTCCGCGGCGTCCATGGTGTGGGTCGCGTGGTCCTCCGTCGTCGTCTCCTCCGCGCCGTCGGAGAACGTCCATTGAAACGACGCCGGGGCTTCGTCTCCCGAGACCGCAACCGTCGCCGTGACCGGGCGGCGTTCGCCTTCACACGCGCCCACCTCCACGCGCAGGCGCTCCACACGATGCCGCTCGCACTCCGGCGCGCACGGCTCGATGGAAAGGGGCGGATCGAGGGGGACGGGCGGGCAATCGTCGAACGGCGGCGAAAAGACGACCTGCGGCGTGTACGTCGCCGGGGGCAGCCCTTCGGCGGGCGCCTCGTACGCGTGCGTGATCGGGTCGTCGAGCCCCTCCTCGGAGGCAACCGTCTCGCCCGGCGCGGCGACCACGGGCGGGCTGTTCGTCCCGTCGCCGAAGTCGAGGTACGCCACCGTCGTCTCGTTCCCGCCGGTGACGGTGAAGCGAAGCGTGACCGCGCGGGCGCCGTCCACACAGGCTTCGGCCACGTCGAGCACCTCGACGGTCGCCGCAGGACATTCGAGCGGACACGGGTCGAACGGTCCGACCTCGAGGCTCGCGGAGGCGCATCCCTGCGGGAGGATGAAGCCGAACGTGGAGGTATAGGGGCCGCCGGGCGCATAAGGCACCGTGCGCGACATCACGGGCGTGGTGAGCAGCTCCGCCTCGTCCTCCCCGTTGCCGAAGTCCCAGTCATAGACCGTATCGGGCGGCGCACCCGTGACGGTGGCCTGGAGCGTGACGGCATACGCGCCCTCCGGCCCACACTCCGTCGCGACGTCCGTCATCTCCAGCGTCACCGACGGGCACGGCGCGTCTTCGGGACGGCATACGAGCGCCTCGTTCCATTCGGCCGCCGGGCAGTCGCCTTCTTTGCACGAAGCCCGCACCTTGAGCGCTTCGCCGCATCGAAAGCCCTGAACCGGGTATTCGGCGCCCTCCGTGAAAACCGCCGTCCACGCGCCGTTACCACCGGGCACGTCGACCGTTACCGGCCCGGCATCGTTGATCGTAACCTGAACCGCCTCGCAATCCGTGGCCGTTCCCGTGACCTCGATGCGTATCGGGTGCTCGTCCGGCGGAAGGTGCATGCCGACCACGCCGGTGATGCTGAGTTCACACATGTCCGTAAGGTTTTGGTGGGGAGGAAAACCATCGGAAGAGGCACGTCGCGCGAACTCAGCGTCCTCTATTTATCACAAAACACAATAGTCGATTCAGGGATCAAAATCCAGGTTTTCAACAAACGGGGCGATCTATCCGTTTTTCCGAACGGCGTGCGGCCCGCGCTCACACCGGAACGCGGGCCGCGAAGAGGCCGCAAGGGCCGTGTCGGGCGGGCTCACTTCACGAGTGTGACGGTGCGCGCGGTGTGGAAGTGCTCGCCGTCCACACGGATCACGTAGAGCCCGCTCGGGAAGCCCTCGCCGTCGAAGCGGAACGTCTGCGTTTCTCCGCCGGGGAGACGGCCCGCATACAACAGCGCCACGCGGCGGCCCAGCAGATCGTAGACCGCCACGCGCACCCGCTGCGTCTCGGGCACGGCCAGCCGAAGCGTCGTCTCCGGATTGAACGGGTTCGGGTACGCCGCCAGGAAGAAGGCGTCGGGCAGAGCCACGCGCACCTCGACCTCCGGGCTCAGACGGAAGCGTCCGTCGAAGTCGACCTGTTTGAGGCGGAAGCGATGCGTGCCGGGGTCCAGCGCCGTGACGCGGTAGCGGTAGGTGTGCGGCCCGGCGGTGGAGCCGTAGCCCTCGACGAAGGCGAGCGTCCGCCAGCCGTCGTCTCGGCGTTGCACCTCGAAGCCCGCATTGTTCGTCTCGGAGGCGGTGGTCCACGTGAGCGCGACGTCGTCTCCGTCGGCCGCGGCCTCGAACGATGCCAGCTCGACGGGCAGCGGCGCGCTCTCGTCGTGCCCGTACAGCCCCGCGCCCGTGCCCACGAGCAGCTCGTCCCAGAAGAGCACGTTGATCTCCATGCCCGCCGGATAGGTCAGCGCCGGGTCGGCCATCCAGCTTCCGGTGGTCTCATCGTCGCCGGAGCCCTCGACGGGGTTGTAATACACCTGCTCCCCGACGGCGATGTATGGAGCCTTGTTGCCGCCGGCGTCCAGGCCGATGGTCAGCGCCGTGCATCCGGGGGACGTCGGCAATCCCGCCGTGGGCATCATTTCCCACGTGGCGCTCCCCGAGGCGAGGCGGTACACGCGCGGCTCCCCGGCGCTGTTCTGCCCGCAGGTCCACACGGATCCGTCCGCATCGTTGACCGCGAGGTCGGCCCCGCCGAAGTTCGTGATGACGCCCGAGGCGCCGTTCATGTCGTTGGTAAACGTGACGCCCGAGCCCGCCGCGTAGTCGACGACCTTGACGCCGTAGCCCGACGTCGTGCCGTCGCTGACGTATTCGCTGGCCGCGTAGACCGTCGCGTCACTGCCCGTACCGGGGACGAGCAGCAGGTCCGTCACCTCTACGTTGTACGTCGTGCCGCCGACGTCCGTGGACACCTGCGTCCACGTCGCGCCGCCGTCTTCGGTGTAATAGATGCCGCCCCGGACGCCGCTGTCGGGCGAGTGGATCCCGACGAAGACGACGCTCGGATCGTTCGGATGCACGGCGACGGCGTCGATGAACGAGCTGAAGGAGAACTGCCCGCCCTGATACCCGCTGTCTTCGATGGCAAAGAGGCGCGTCCACGTGCTCCCTCCGTCGGAGGTCTTATAGACGCGGGTGTTCCCCGCATAGGCCGTCTGTCCGGCGGCGTCGGACGGATCCATGGCGATGGCGTAGTACGGCGAGCCGTCGCTGTTGGGGAACGCATGCGACCACGTCTCGGAGGCCGTCGCATAGTCTGCGACGTGGAAGATGCCCGCCTTCGCGGCCAGCCATCCGTACGTCTTCCCCGCGTCCATGTCGAAGTCGTTCACCTGTACGGCCACGATGCCGTCGATCAGATCCATCAGGTTCTGCCCGTCGTCCGGGGTCATGCCGAAGGCGACGTCGGTGGTCAGATAGGCGACCGAGCCGTTGTTCGGGTCGATGACCGTGACGCCGTCGTTGGGATGCGGCTGCGTCGGAGAGCCGACCGTGGGCATGCCCGACCAGGTGCCGGAAGCGCCGCTTCCCGTGCTCACGGCCGTGCCGAAGTACACGGTGTACGGGCCGGGGCCGGAGGCCGCGATGTTCGACCCGGCCACGCCCGTCACGCCCGTGTCGAAGTTGGTCCACGAGCCCCCGTCATCGTCGGAATAGGCGATGTATTTCGTGCCGGGAGCCGAGCCCGTGGTGCGCCCCACGAAGATTCGCCCGTCGGGTCCCATTCCGAAGGCCGAATAGGTCTGTCCGCTCTCGGTGGTGACGCCGGTCACGGAAAGGGCGCTGAAGGTGGTCGTACCGGAGATGAGGTTATAGGCGTCGGAGGATTTGCACAGGGCGGGCGCGCCGCCGGGCACCCCCTCGGCGAAAAAGTACAGCGTGCTATCGGCGGGGCTGACGACCAGGCGGGTCGGCGCCGTGGTGAAGCCGCAGGCAGCGAGGTCGAGCCCCGGCCCGGACGACGTGTAGGCGCCGGAGGCATCGAGCGTGCCGCCCTCCAGCGTGAAGCCGCCGCTGCCGCCCTGCGCCACGAAGAAGATCTGATCCCCTTCCACGGCCACGGTCGATACGCCGACGGAAGCCAGCGTCGTGCGCGAGACGTCGGCGGGGTCCGTGCCATAGAGCGCCCCGGCGGCGTCGATCACGTAGACCCACCCGGAGGTCCCGTGTCCGGCAAAGCGGCTGATTCCCGACCCGAAGCCGTCGTTCGCATCGAAGGCGAGCACGGGTTGAAAGCCGTACGAGCCCGAAATCGTCGTGGCGTCGGTCGGCGTCACGTCCGTCCAGAACATGGAATTGGCGCTCTCGGTGGAGATGAAAATCCGGGTGACGCTCCCCAGGTCCACCGCGTCGACCCAGTTGACGCGCCCGCCGTAAACGGCTTCCGTCGTGGCGGCCCCCAACTGTCCGTATGCGGTATGAAACACACTTGCGGCGAGCAGAAGCGCCGCCATTCGTATCCGTATATGCATGATTTTGACCCTGTCTTTTCCTGATGAAATGCCGGGTTGTGTCCTTTCCGGTCTCCCGGCGCACCCGCGTTGCTCATCCGGCACAGACAGGGTCCGCCCCGGCTCCGAAGCGCGAACGCATGCGTTAACACCCGAAGCGAGGAACGGACAGACCACCGGAAGAATCAGCGGGGACGACCAGAGTTATCCAGAAACGGCGTCCGGCAATGAGGCCTCTTTTCAAGTTTTTTCAAGGCATCTGAGCCTGACATCGTCCAATATGCCGGACACTTTAGCCGTCCTCTTCGCCCCCCGATTTTTCCCGCGCGCGCCGGGCACATGCTTCGCACATGGACGTATACGTGCGACGGTCTTTTCTCGCACGCACCAGCTCTTCGCGCCGATGCCCCATCCCCCCTCCGCTGCCGCGCCCGCCGCCGCCAACGGCGCGGCCCCGCGCCCTGCACCCCGCCGCCACATCGTCATCCGGGGCGCGCGCCAGCACAACCTCAAAAACCTCAACCTCGACCTTCCGAAGGGCACGCTCATCGTCTTCACCGGTCCTTCCGGCTCGGGCAAAAGCTCGCTCGCGTTCGACACCATTTATGCCGAGGGGCAGCGGCGGTACGTCGAGAGCCTGAGCGCCTATGCCCGGCAGTTCCTCGAACGGATGGACAAACCGGACGTGGACCTCATCACGGGGCTCGCCCCGGCCATCGCCATCGAGCAAAAGACCACCTCGAAGAACCCGCGCTCGACCGTCGCCACGCAGACTGAGATCTACGATCACCTCCGCCTGCTCTTCGCCCGCATCGGCACGACGATCTCGCCCGTGAGCGGGGAGCCGGTGACGAAGGACTCGCCCCGTTCCGCGGCTGAGACGCTCGCCGCCACGCTCGACGACCGAGCCCGCTTTTACCTGTGCTTCCCCTTCCCCGCCCACAAGAAAAGCTCCGTCAAAAAGGAACTCGAAGTGCTCCGGCAGCGCGGCTTCTTCCGCCTCGTGGCGCTTCCGACGGAGAAGAAAGCCGAGGCGGGACAGACCGAAACGGTCATCGACCTGAATGAGACGCCGCCGGAGAAGGTGCGCATCGCGCGGGAGCGGCTGTTCGTGCTCGTGGATCGCCTCGCGATGAAGAAAGGCGACGAGGCCGCCCTTACCCGCATCGCCGACTCGGTGGAGCAAGCCTTCCGCGAAGGCGGCGGGCGGTGCGTCGCGCTCGTGGCCGGAGGCGGCCCCCGCCTTGACTTCAGCGAGTTCTTCGAGCGCGACGGGATGCGTTTCGAAGCGCCGACGCCCCATCTCTTCTCTTTCAACAGCCCCGTCGGCGCGTGCCCGGCATGTCAGGGCTTCGGGCGCGTGCCCGGTCTCGATCCGGACCTCATCATCCCGAACCCCGACCTCTCCATCCGGCAGGGCGCCATCGCCCCTTTCCGCACCGAACAGTGGAACGCATACTTCCGCGACCTCATCCGGGTAGCCGCCGAGGAACGCATCGACATCGACGCGCCGTACCGTCGGCTCTCGGAGCGGGAGAAAGAGCTCGTGTGGGAAGGGAAAGGCGACTATGCCGGCATCCACGGGTTCTTCCGTTTTCTGGCGCGGCACGCCTACAAGATGCATTACCGCATCTATCACGCCCGCTTCCGGGGCTATACGCGCTGCCCGGAGTGCCACGGCTACCGGCTGCGGAAAGAGGCGCTTTACGTGAAGGTGGGCGGGCTCCACATCGGCGAGATAAGCGAATTGACGTCCCAGGATGCCCGCGCGTTCTTCGAGGAGCTCACGCTCACGCCGCACGAGGAAGCCGTCGCCGGGCGCGTGCTCGAAGAGATTCGAAAGCGCCTCCGGTACCTCGTCGAAGTCGGTCTCGACTACCTCTCGCTCGACCGGCTCTCGCAGACGCTCTCCGGCGGAGAGAGCCAGCGCATCAACCTGGCCACATCGCTCGGCTCCTCGCTCGTCGGCTCGCTCTACGTGCTCGACGAGCCGTCGATCGGGCTCCACCCGCGCGACACGGACCGGCTCATACGCATCCTCGAACACCTCCGGGACATCGGCAACACCGTGCTCGTCGTCGAGCACGAGGCCGAGATGATGCGCCGCGCCGACCAGATCGTGGACCTCGGCCCCGGCGCCGGGCGGCTCGGCGGGGCGCTCGTCTTTCAGGGCACGTACGATGAGCTGATGCGGGACGAAGCCTCGCTCACGGGCGCGTACCTGAGCGGCCGAAAAAAAATCGAGACACCGACGAGGCGCCGCCCCGTCGATGAGGCCTTCGTCCTCCGACTCGAAGGCGCACGCCAGCACAACCTCAAGCGGCTCGACGTCGACTTCCCGCTCGGCCTCATCACGTGCGTCACCGGCGTGAGCGGCTCCGGCAAGTCGACGCTCGTGCACGACACGCTCTACCGGGCGTTGCGCCGCCTCAAGGGCCAGTCCGACGGACAGAAGGTGGGCGCGCACGACGCCCTGCGCGGGCACATGCTCGTCGATCAGGTGGAGATGGTCGATCAGAGCCCCATTGGCCGCTCGCCCCGTTCAAACCCGGTCACGTACATCAAGGCTTTCGACGCCGTCCGCGCGCTCCTCGCGAACACCTATCAGGCGCGCATCCGGGGATACAAGCCGGGGTACTTCTCGTTCAACGTGCCCGGCGGACGGTGCGAGGTGTGCCAGGGCGAGGGCGTCGTGCGCATCGAGATGCAGTTCCTGGCCGACCTCTTCCTCGAGTGCGAGGCGTGCAAAGGCAAACGGTACAAGCAGGACATCCTCGAAATCCGGCTCCGGGGCAAAAACATCGACGACATCCTCAAGATGACCGTAGACGAGGCGGTCGAGTTTTTCGCGGACGAGGCGGCCCTCTCGAAAAAACTCAAGGTGCTTCAGGACATCGGCCTCGGCTATCTGACGCTCGGGCAGCCCTCGAACACGCTCTCCGGCGGCGAGGCACAGCGCATCAAACTCGCCGCGCACCTGGGTAAAAGCACGAAGGAGCACACGCTCTATATCTTCGACGAGCCCACGACCGGCCTCCACTTCGACGACATTCGCAAGCTCCTCGCCGCCTTCAACCGGCTCGTGGAGGCGGGGCACTCGGTCCTCATCGTCGAACACAACCTCGACGTGATCCGATCCGCCGACTACGTGATCGACCTCGGCCCCGAGGGCGGGCGGCGCGGCGGCTTCGTGGTGGCGGCGGGCACGCCGGAGGCCCTCGCCGCACACCCGGAAAGCCACACCGGGCGGTTCCTCCGGAAGGTGCTGTGAGCCTGCCCGCCACGTCCGTCCCCTCGCAGAATTCCCGATGCCGCCGTTACTTTCTCGTAATACCCGGCGGCTATGCTAAACCTATGAGGGATTGCCGGGCGTCCGCTTTCCCCGAGGTTCCCATGAATTCCCTCTTAAGCCGTGCCCGAAAAGGGCCCGAGGCAGGCCGCGCCCCCAAACCTTCCCTGCCATCGCTCGTTCAGAGGGACCTGCCGACGACCGCGCCGTGACGTCTGGATCCACCATGTTCAAAAAGCCGGAGACATATCACCACGGAGACGCCTCCGAGACGCCGAGGCGCATCGCGCTTTTCTCGGGCGCGTACAACCACATCGCCGACGGCGTCTCGCTGACGCTGAACCGGCTCGTGCGCTATCTCGAAGACCACGGCGCCGAGGTGGAAGTCTTCGCTCCGACCGTCGACCATCCGCCCATCCAGCACCACGGCACGCTCATCCCGATTCCTTCGTTCGCCCTGCCGGGTCGAAGCGAATACCGCGTCTCGCTCGGTCTTTCGCGGACGGCGCGGCGGGCCCTTCGCCTCTTCAATCCCACCCTCTTCCACGTCGCCACCCCCGACTTTCTCGGCCTGCACGCCATGCGCATGGCCATGCTCTGGAAGACGCCCATCGTTTCTTCGTACCACACCCACTTCAGCTCGTACCTCAAGTTTTACAACATCGAGTGGCTCGACGGGCCCATCTGGGTCTGGCTGCGCTGGTATTACCGCCGGTGCGCCCACCTGTACGTCCCCACGCCCGCGATGGTCGATGTGCTGAAGGCGCAGGGCATCCATGCCAACTTCCGCCTGTGGCCGCGCGGCGTCGACACGGCGCTCTTTCATCCGTCGCGCCGTTCGTTCGAGTGGCGCCGGTCGCTCGGCATCGCCGACGACGAGGTGGTGGTCAGCTTCATCAGCCGGCTCGTCTGGGAGAAAGGTCCGGACGTCTTCGCCCGCGTGATCGAAGGGCTGAAGGCGCGCGGGATCCGGCATCGCAGCCTGATCGTCGGCGACGGGCCGGCGCGGGCCGAGCTCGAAGCCCGGCTGCCCGAGACCCTCTTCACCGGCTACCTCTCCGGCGAAAGCCTCGCGCGGGCCTATGCCTCCTCGGACGTGTTCGTCTTCCCGAGTGCGACCGAAACGTTCGGCAACGTGACCCTCGAAGCGATGGCCTCGGGGCTGCCGGCCGTGTGCGCCGACGCGCCCGGCTCGAACAGCCTCGTGCGCCACGGCGAGACGGGCTACCTCGCCGAAACGGACCGCGCCGACATTTTCCTCGAATACGTGACCAACCTCGTGGAAGACCCGGAGCTCCGGCGTCAGATGGGGCAGGCCGCTCTGACGCGCGCGCAGTCGTTCGACTGGGACGCCGTCATGGGCCGCATGCTTGCCTATTATGACGAGATCCTCCGCCCGGCGTCGCCCGAAGACCGTTCGCCGCGCGCCGTCCGCCGGCAAATCAAACGCCTCCACGGCGCCCTCTGACCCTTTTCGAACGCAACCCATCGAAATCACTTGCGCCTTCTCTTCGTTTCCCACTCGTTCCCTCCCACCGACCGCCCGCTGTCCAACATGGGCGGTATGCAGCGCGTCGCGACGGAGCTTTATGAAGCGCTCAAGAAACGCACCGACCTCGAGCTCTCCGCGCATTTGCTCCAGAAAACGTGGACGCGCCACTGGATCGAGGGGCCCGGCTATCTGGCGAAGGGACATCGTCTCATCCGCCGTCTCGCCGAGCGCCGCGAGATTGACGCCATCCTTTTTTCTTCCATCGTGACGCCCGCCCTCATGTTTCTCCCGAAGCGTCTGCTTCAGGCGAACGGCATCGTCACCGCCGCCATCGTGCACGGGCGCGACGTCACCACGCCGATTCTGCCCTATCAGCGGGCCGTTCGCCGCGCCTTCGGGATGCTCGACGCCGTGCATCCCGTCAGCCACGCGAGCGCGGGGGTGTGCCGCGAGCGGGGCGTGCCGGAGGAGAAAATCCACGTCATCCCGAACGGCATCAACATGCGGCGCTTTCGCCCCCTCGCCGACCGCGACGCGATGCGCCGGGAGCTCCGCACGGCCTTTCCCGACCTCACCCCGCCCTTCGACGCCGACGGGCTGCTCCTGTGCAGTGTCGGCCGCCACGTGCCGCGCAAAGGCTTCGCCTGGTTCATCGACGAGGTGATGCCGCTCCTGCCCGAAGACGTGCACTATTGGATCGCCGGGAACGGGCCCGAAGCCGAAAACATCCGGGCCGCCATCACCCGGCGGGGCCTCGAACACCGGGTGCGCCTGCTCGGGCGCGTCTCGGAAGAAGCCCTGGAAACGCTCTATCGCGGCGCAGACCTCTTCGTCATGCCCAACGTGCCCGTCCGCGACGACCTCGAAGGCTTCGGCGTGGTGATGCTCGAAGCCGGCCTCGGCGGCGGCCTCCCCACCATCGCCTCCAACCTCGAAGGCATCCGCGACGTGATCGCGGAGGGCGTCAACGGACACCTCGTCGAAAGCGGGAACGCGTGGGCGTTCTCCGAAGCGATCATGGCGTATTATCACAACCGGGCGGCCCTCGAAGACGCCGCGCGCCGCGCCGCCGCATACACCGCCGACACCTTCTGCTGGTCCGCCATCGCCGACCGGCACGTGCACGTGCTCCGGACCCTCACCTCGGGCGTCCCCTCCTTTTCGGAGGTCGAAGAAGAGCTGGCGGCGTGAACGCGGTTCCCGTCTCGTTCGCCGAAGCGCCTCACGGGGCGGGCGTCGCGGCGGTCTCCGAATGCGCGGCGACGTTCCGGTCTTCGAGCCACTGAAGGAGCGCCGGAAGAAAAACCAGCGCCGCCGCGAGCGTCGCGCCGATGCCGACCACGGCCAGTTCGCCGATGCTCCGAAGGCCGGGGTGAAAACTCAGCAGCAGTCCGGCAAAGCCCATCATCGTCGTGATCGACGCCATCGCCACGTGTTCGCCGCTCGAGCGGAGCACGTGCCAGATCGAGCCCGGCCCCTCCTCGCGGTACCGATGCACGATATGCACCCCCGCGTCGTTGCCGATGCCGAGAATGGCGGGAAGGACGATGATGTTGTAAAAATTGAGCTTCATGCCAAAGACTTCCATCAAAAGAAGCATCCACAGCACGCCGACGATGAGCGGGAGAATGGCGAGCGCCGCCCACCGCACCGAGCCGAAGTTGAGCAGCATCAGCAACACCACGATGAAGAACGTCGCCGCCACCATCACGGGCGCTTCCGCCTGCATGAGCCGGAGCATGTCGGCCGCCACGAGCGACGTGGAACCGGCGTGATACACCTTGCCGTCGTCCGTCACCACCGTCCCCACGTCCTCTGAGAACGCCATCGACATGCGCCCGTCGGAGAGACCCACCGAGGGGTAAATGATGACGAAGTTGCCGATCTCGCCTGTCTTCGAACTGAAGCGTTTCTTGAGGAAGTCGGGCACCTGATCGATGCGGATGGGGGCGCGGGTCTGCGCGGCCCGACGCAAGCGTTCGAGGTCCGGCGAGTCTTCGGCGCGGAGAAAGGGGTCGTCGAGGAGCTTTCGGATCTCGGCGATGCGGGCGAGCTTTTTCTGCTGTTCCTCGGGCGTCATCGGGAAGCGATCCTGCAGGCTCTCGACGCGCCCGATGGTGGGCGAGAGCGTATCCTGCGCCATCTTCTTTCGGAGCGCCGCCACCACCGCCGGGGCTTCCTCGGGGGAATCGAGGACGATGTACGCCGGGTTGCGGTATTTGCCGGGCTTGAACACGCGCCGCACGATGTCCCGGCGGGCATTGTACTCGGTGTAAACGGGTTCGAGCTTGCCGAACTGATATTCGAAGTCGACGCGCGGAAGGAGCATGACGGCCGCGACGACCGCCGCCAGACTCGCCAGCACGATGGGGCGCGCCGCCGGGAAACGCCGTCCCGACGCCTCGAGCGCCCCCGCGCCGCCGACGGTCGTGTCGAGATGCAACAGCCGCCCACGCTCGAACACGGCGATGAGGGCCGGCATCACCACGAGCATGGCCACGAGCGCCAGGAGGATGCCCGTGCCGGCAATGAAGCCGAACTCGCTGAAGCCCTTGAAGTCGGCCATGACGAGCACGTACAAGCCCAGCGACGTCGTCAGCGCGCCCACGGTGATGGCCTGCCCGGTGCTCGTGAAGGTGATCTCGGCGGCTTCGCTCACGCCGTGCCCCTGCGCCCGCTCCTCGGTGTATCGCGCATAGAAATGGATGCCGTAGTCGATGCCGAGGCCGAAGAGGACGAGCCCAAGCGTCGAGGTCATCAGGTTGAGCTCGGCGAAGGCAAGGTAGGCCACGCCGAACGTCCACGAAAGGCTCATCAGGAGCGGGAGCCCGATGACGAGCGCCATCACGGGCATGCGCGCCAGCTCGGAGAGCAGGATGCGCCCGGAGAAGGTCTTGCCCGCCCGCGCCCGGTAGCCCTTATAAAGGAAGTATAAGACGACGAGCAAAAGCACCGCCGTCACGCCCGCGCCGAACGATTTCGTCACGTCGTCCTCGATGGCCTTGACTTCGGTGAGCTGCCGGAGGAGCCGCCCCGCGAGCGTGACCTTCATCTGTGGATGATAGGCGTGCGGGTTCATCTCCTCGATGAGCCGACCGAGGTCGCGGTACAGGTCTTCGAGGAAGCCGATGTTCGTCTGCGCGCCGGTGGGATAGAAGCGGAGCACCATCGTGGTGCTGTCGTCGGAGATGGGATATTCCTTCGTGACGATCTGATCGTAGACGGCCTTCAGTTCCTCCCCCACCGAGTCCGGCTCCGCCGTCTCATCCTCGTCTTCGAGGTCGAAATAGAACGGGTTGGCCTCCAGCTTCGCCTGCTCGATCTTGTCCTTTAGATAGGCTTCGAGCTGGTCGAGTTCTTCGGGGGTGGCGAAGTAGAGGGCGTTGTTTTCGAGGAAGGTGACGTCGTTCCGGTATTCGACGCGGCTGAAGTACGGCTCATCGCGCCCCTCGCCCCGGAGCGCCAGTGCGCGCGGGATGAGGGCCTCGGCGAAGGCTTTGTTAGCTTCGAAGGACGGGCTTTCGATGGCCACTGCCACCTCGCTCTCCGCCCCGACGGTCTCCTTCAGCCGTTCGAGCGCCTGTACACTTGGATAATCCGAAGGGACGAGGTTGGCGAGGTTCGTGTCGATGCTCAGGTTGCGGGCGAAGTAGAGGCCGAGCGCCGAAAGCATCGTCGCCACCACGAGCACCACCCCCGCGTGCCGAACTACGAAGCGAATGAAGGGCCGAAGCGACTGAAAGAAACGATTCATGGATTCAAGGATTGACCGATGAACTGCCCCGACGGACCCGCTCCTCTCCGGCGCGCCCGACGCCTATTTCGGAGGCAACAGCATGATGTTGTCGAAGTCCGCCTCGCCGATGCTCTTGGTGTTGTCCGTGTCGCCCCACAGGCGGATGGAGAGCGGGCGTTCCGGCGGCTCTTTGCCGAAGACCATCCGGTAATCCTCCACCACGTTCCGATCAATGGTGTGCCAGTCTCCGATGCCGTCGGCCCCGCTCGAGACCACGATGACCTTCAGCTTGCCGTAATCGACGACGGTGCCTACGGGCAAGGAACTGCTGTACGTGTATTTGATGCCCTGCGGCCGCCGAAACATGGCAAAGCCGGTGATTTTGAAGTACACATAGAGGGCCGCGCCGGTGTCGTTGTATTTGTCGTCGTCCTCGTGCGCGCCTTCGGGCAGGCGGAGCGCCCGCCAATCCCATCGAATGCGCGGATGCTCCCGCACGTCCCAGTCGAAACCGCCCGGTTCGTTTGCCATGCTCAGATGCACGGCTTCGCCTTCGGTATAGACGCGGAGCACCTTGTTTCCCCCGTCGTCCACGACGTAGAAGCGCTCTTTCGGGCGCATGAAGCGGGGTTCGAGCGGCATCAGCTTCCGGTCGTGGAGGTACTTCCACCGGACGGGCAAGCCGCCGTCCTCATAGCTCTCGAAGTCGTCGATCAGGGCGGCGCCGGGAGGAAGCGCGGCCCCACTTTGAGAGGTCACCACCCGGGGCGGCAGGGCCAGTCCGAGCAAAAAGATCGCGATCCAAAGTTTCCGTCGCATGGGTGTTCTCATCGGTGGAAAAAGCCGGAGACGACCTCTTCATGAGCCCTCTTCGCAGACGGAGAGCGCCTCGGCTGACGTGGTACACGACAGAATTGCAAAAGGGTCCGGGCGGGCTCAGGCATTTATCGCGGCCATCGCTTCCGGGGCTTCGTGTGCCGTCGCCTCGGCTGCGCAAGCGTTCGGCATCTCCGTGCGGGATTCGCCTGTATCGGCTTCCGTTTCCGCCTCCGAACTCCGCACGGAAAAAAGCAGGAAGAAGCCGAAGTTGAGGAGTTTGTCGAGCGCCGCCAGCACTCCCAGCATGCTGAACATCGCCGCCTCCGGAATGCCCAGGCTGCCCGCAAGCTCCACACCGACGCCCATGAAGACGAGGTTCTGGCTCGGGAGCAAGGGGATCCGCGTGAGGATGATGGAGACGGCCGCAAACGTGAACCACACCGAGAGCGACACGTCCGGCATCACCACGGACCACTGCGCGATCTGAAGCGCCTGCCCGACAATCAGGCGCGCGCACTGGATGCCGAAGATGACGAGCGCCGTTTTCAGCGCCATCGAGAAGATGTATTTCCGAAAGCGAAGCGCCACCGGTATCATCAGGCCCGCCAGGATCGCCGCGCCGGCCCAGTACCCCGCGTTGCCGTCTGCGATGAGATCGGTGATACGCAGGTGACCCACGTACATAAAGATGCCGAGCAGCACGAGCGCGATGAGCGTCGAGGCCGCCGACGAAATGATGTTGTTGTCCCGGATGGTTTTTGCCAGCTCGGCATCGGGGAGGTCCACGTGTTTTCGCGCCCACGTGAAGAAGTACACCTCGCCCGAATAGCCCATCACCTCTTTATTATAGATCCGCTTCTTGATGAAGACCGGAATGCTTCGCCAGACGTTGAAGGGCCACGTGACCCGATAGATCAGCACCTCGGTGAAGGGCAACAGAAAGTAGAGCGACAGAAACAGCACATAGAACAGGGGGCGCGTGGGCATTGCCTGCCAGATCGCCTCCCACCCGATGTCGACCAGCTTGTAGCCCAGATATCCCAGAATACCCAGGAGTAAAAAGATCCGAAGCGCCCGGAGCGCCAGACGCCCGCGTTCCGATTCCGAGAACCGTTGCCAGTATGAAACGATCGCCAGCATCAAACGGTTATGTTTTCAAAAAATAAAGACATGACTATCGGCATATTTATACGGCGCATGACCGGTCCTTCCACGTCCGATTTTAGTGCCCCTCCTACCGGAACGGTTACTTAAAGATTCGAAAAGCGGAGGAATATACCAAAAATGCACGCGGTCCGGCTCCTCACGCCGGCGCCTCTCATAAAGCAGGCTGTGCCCGGGCGCCGAGCACAGCCTGGAGGAGGACCCGGGGAAGGGGTTCGCCTTAGAATTCGATGCCGTCGTCCGAGCGCGTCACGTTGATTTTCCGGTCGCGCTCGCCGATCCAGGCCAGGATCATCTCGTCGCCGAGGGTTGTCAGCGCAGGCGACTTGCTCGACGTCTCGTCGAGACGGATCTTCGCGCCCCAGTCGATGCCGTCCTCGGAGCGCATCACGTTGAGGTTGCGGTTGCCCTTGCCGACCCATACGAGGAAGAGGCGATCCCGGAACGAGCACAGGGTCGGACCGTCCTCACTTTCTTCGTCGAGGCGGATCTTCGCGCCCCAGTCCACCCCGTCGCGCGAGCGCATGAGGTTGATCTTCCCGTTGCCCACGCCGGTCCAGGCGATAAAGAGCCGCCCGTTGTGCGCGGCGAGGGCCGGTCGATCTTGCGAGGTGTCTTCGAGCCGCACCTTGTCGCCCCAGTCGATGCCTTCCTCGGAGCGCATGACGTTGAGCCTCTTGTTCCCCTTTCCTCGCCAGAGCAGATAGAGGTAGCCATCCATGGAGGCGAGGGCCGGCTCCGTGTCGCTTTCTTCGTCGAGGCGGATCTTCGCGCCCCAGTCCACCCCGTCGCGCGAGCGCATGAGGTTGATGTGGCCGTCCGTGCCGGTCCACGCCATGAACACTTTCCCGTCGAACGCGGCCATGGCCGGACCATACCGGCTCTCTTCGTCCAGGCGTTGCCCGTAGAGGCTCGGCGCGGCGATTCCCATCATCATCAAGCCCATCAACAGACTTCGAAACAACCTTTTCATGAAGCACCTCCTGAGATCATACGTTATGCTCACTTCCTTTGTGCGTTCAGAAGCACTTCACACGCTTATCACCGGCTGCCATCCACCGAAGCGCAATCCTCTGAAAATGAAGCCGACCCCGCCACGGGTGACGGCAGGATCCTTCTCCGGTAAATACGTCGATTCCATCAAAGAAAATATCTTTTTGTCAAAGATTTTGGCCCGGGCGTGTAACTTTCTCGCCGAATATACGAGGTAGTAGTCACGTGTAAATGTCATTTTTCCGGCGGTCCGCTTTCTCTGGAGGCGCCTGTAACGTTCTCCCGACAATCGCGGCTAAAAGTTGATTGCGCAGCGCCCGGGCAGGATGTGCGCAGAGAGATCGGCTCCTTCAAGCCTCTCGTCCACGCTCCTGGCCGTCCGGCGTTTCCTCCCCTCCTCTGCGCATCCCGATCGTTCCTCGCTCCTCCCCTTTCCGCGTTCCGTCATGCCTACGCTCTATCAGAAATCTCTGCGCATCCTGGCCGGCGTGTTCGTGGTGTATGCCCTCCTCGTGGCGACGCACCTGGGCGAGTTCTGGCCCTTCAGCATTTATCCCATGTTTTCGCGGGGCGGGCGCCCGTGGGTGCGTTCCGTCGTGCGCGAGGCCCCGGGCGAGCCGAGCGATGCGCTGTGGCAACCTCGCACCTCGCCGGACGCGCTTCCGGGCCGACCGTATCCGCTCGCCCCGGCCGACATCAATCAAAACGACATCGCCAACTTCGTCTCGAAGTCCGACTCCTGGGACGCCGGGCGGGTACACGCCCTGCGCAAGGTCTTCGGCGAGACCCTCCACGACCGCTCCCTGCTCATCGTCCGAGCCGAGGGGCGCCTCGACGCCCGAACGGTGACGGTCGCCTATACGCCCTTCATCCTCCTCACGCCGGACACCACCCTCTTCAACCCGTCCCTCCCTTTTCCAACCAGAGAACGGTGACCCTGCCATGAAGCCTTTTTCACTAAACCTGTTTGATTTTGAGCGAGAGGACACCTTCGGCGAGCGCCTGTTCTTTCGGATCTTCGAAGGGGTGGTGCTCTATTTCATCCTGACCTTTGCGTGGGATTGGGGCTTTTACATCCTCAAAATCGGCGACGTGGTTCTGCCGCTCGGCATCGCGAACCATCTCGACATTTCGTTCCTGTTCGCGCACAAGCTCTCGCTCCTCAATGCGGCGGCGATCACCGGGCTGATGGCGGCGGGCTTCTTCCGCCTCTGGCGCTTCGGATACCTGGCGGCGCTCCTTCTGCTTCACTTCCAGTACGCGGCCCGGTACAGCCTCGGCGAAATTTCGCATGGCTCGAACGTCATGGGGATGGCGTTGCTCGCCCTGGCGCTCGGGATGATTTTCTTCGTCGAGCGGAA
Source organism: Rhodocaloribacter sp. (assembly GCF_056451265.1). NCBI lineage: Bacteria > Pseudomonadati > Rhodothermota > Rhodothermia > Rhodothermales > Rhodothermaceae > Rhodocaloribacter > Rhodocaloribacter sp. Next base: position 48,060 of record NZ_JBWOPL010000075.1, read on the forward strand.
ACATGCGCGGCGCTTCACGTTCGGCTTCCTCTATTTCTTTCTCGGCCTCGGCTACGTGCTGGCGGCCGCTTCCAAGCTCATCGGCACCGGCCCGGGCTGGGTGGACGGCCGCCACCTCTGGATGTGGATCGCCGAGCGCACCGTCGATACGTTTTCCCTCTCGGGCGTCATCGCACACAACTGGCTTCAACTCCTCGCGCTCGACTCCTTGCCCGTCGCCACGATGATCCTGACGTTCGGCCTCCTCACAGAGTTTTTTGCATGCCTGATGTGGTTCCGCCGCACGCGCCCGTGGATCATGACGTTGCTGATCCTGATGCACCTCGGTGTTTTGATCACGATGAAGATCAATTTTCCGGCGAACACCGTTCTGCTTATATTGCTCGCCTATCCGTGGGGGCTCTGGCTCGACAAGGGTCTGGCGTCGCTCGACGCTTCGCTCCACACCCGGCGCACCCGCCTGTCCCTCCGGCAGTCCTGATCGAGGTTGCGAGACGCATCCGATCGAAAGGCAATTAAACTCTTTTTTAACAATAGTTTATAATAACCACGATTTCATCCGGGCGGCCGGCACACGAAGACGCCCGGATGAAATCGCGCGAGGCTTTTCCCCACCCCTCCGGTCGTCGCATGCGGCTTCTTTTTCTCACGCAAGATTTCCCGCCGGACGTGGGCGGGACGCAGACGTATGCCTTCGAGCTGGCGCGGCGGCTGGCGCAGCGGTGTGAGGCGTTCGTGGTGATCGCGCCGCGCGTGCCGGGGGCTGCGGAGGCGGACCGGGCCTTGCCGTTCGAGGTCGCGCGTGTGCGGGCGTCGTACGATACGCTCTCGGTGAAGGCGCTTCGCCCCGTGCTCGCGCGTACGCATGCGTCGTTCGATGCGGCTTTTCACGTGCAATGGCCCACGGCGCTGTCCACCCTTCCGGCGCGGCGGCTCGGGCGGCTCCGGCGTATCTTCGTGGCCGCGCACGGGCGGGAGTTGCTCTTCAACCCGTTGCCCGCGGCGCTCGGTGCGCCGTATGAGCGCCTGCGGCGGAGCGTCCTCACCCGCGTCGACCGGCTCTTTCCCGTGAGCCGGTACACCGGCGGCCTGCTCGAACGCGCCAGCGTCGCGCCCGAGCGCATGACGGTGCTCCCGAACGGCGCCGACCCCGACCGTTTCTCCCCCGGCGACGCTTCGGCGATGCGCAAGCGGCTCGGTGTGGCGGGCCGGCGCGTGGTGCTTTCCGTGTGCCGCCTCGTCCCCCGGAAAGGTCTCGACACGGTCCTCCGGGCGCTGCCGCGCGTGGCCGAGGCCGTGCCGGAGGTCCTCTACCTCATCGGCGGCGACGGGCCGGACCGCCCTCGCCTCGAAGCGCTCGCCCGAGAGGTCGGCGTCGCCGAACGCGTCCGCTTCCTCGGGAAGATCCCGGACGCCGACCTTCCCGACCACTTCCGCGCGAGCGATGTCTTCGTCATGCCCTCCCGCCTCGATCCGCCCCAGGTGGAAGGCTTCGGGCTCGTCTTTCTCGAAGCCAATGCGTGCGGCAAACCCGTCATCGGCGCGCGCACCGGCGGCATCCCCGACGCCATAGCCGAGGGGGAGACCGGCCTGCTCGTCGCGCCGGACGACGCCGAAGCGCTCGGCCGCGCCATGATCCGCGTGCTCGCCGACCCCGACCTCGCGCGGCGACTCGGCGAGCAGGGGCGCGCGCGGGTGCTCGGCGGCTTCACGTGGGATCACCTCGCCGACCGCCTCCACGAAGCGATGGTGCGCGATTTGACGGCTTCCTCAAACGCCGCGCTTTAGTTTATTCGTTCCTCTTCCGTACTTTGCCTCTCCCCCCACAGCAGCCTCCCACCGAGCCTTTTCATCATGCCCCACACCTACGATTCCCTTCAGGTCGGCGATTCTTTCTCGATTCAGCGCCTCATCACGGCGGATGAGGTCCAGGCCTTCGCCCAACTCTCCGGGGACGACAACCCGATACACGTGGACGAGCAATACGCGCGCGGCACGCGCTTCGGGAAGCCCATCGTGCACGGCGTTTACCTCATGGGCATCGTCTCGAAAGTGCTCGGGCGCGACTTTCCCGGTCATGGAAGTGTGGCGGTGAGCATCTCCTGTCGTTTTCTGCGACCGGTCCCGGTCGATTCCGAGGTGACGGTGGAAGTGCGCGTGGCCGAGAAACTCGAAAAGCACCGTCACATCCGGATGCGCATCTTTGTGTACCTCGGGAAGAAGATGGCGCTCGGCGGCGAAGCCACCATCATCCCGCCCGGCGACGACGGCGCCCTTTGATCGGGCGCGGCGGCTCAGCGCGTGAGCTTGAGCTTCTTTCCCTGCGGAATGACCTCGTCGAGTTCGACCTGATTGAGGATGGCCATCCGTTCGGCATCCCATCCGTTCGGGAGCGTCATGGTCTCGGGCACGAAGGTGCGGAACGCCGCTTCCCGTTGCGCCGGCCGGACGGCTACCCGGATCGGTTGCACCGCGAGCATGGCCGGATCCACGAGCGCCGAGAAACTCTGCATCGTGCGATAGAAGACGCCTTCGTATGCGGAATAGGCCGAGGCAAGGGTATAGCCGAGGAAGGTATACACGTTGCCGTCGTAGTCGATAAAGAACGCGAGGATGCGGATCGGCTGCCCGTCCGAGGTCTGCGCGTCGGCCACCACGAAAGAGGCGGGGTTGCCGCCGGCCCGTGAGGTCCCTTGCTCGACGACGGCGAGCCCTTTTTGCGCGCCGAAGCGGGCCGCCGCCTCTTTCGCCGTCTCGGCCTCTCCTTCGAGCGTAAAGAGGATGACCGCCTGCTGTTGGTCGGCGACCATCGTCACCTGTGTGGGCTGGTTGACCACCTGAAATCCAGCCGGCACGGAGAACCGGAAGCGCAGGTCGGGATGATAGAACATGCCGTCTTTCGTGAATCCCTGACGCGGGTTTTCGCCGAGGACGATGCCGTCGATGCGGGCCAGGTACGCGTCTTCGTCCACGTTCGTCATGGCGGTTCGTTGTTTCCACTCGGAGGCGAGGCGCAAGATGGTCTGCTCCCGCTCGCCGGGGTCCGGGTGCGTGGAGAGGAAGCCCGGCAGACTCTGGCCGCTTCGCTCGCCCAGGCGTTTCAGCGTTCGGAAGAAGCGGGCGGCCTCCCCGGCCTCATAGCCCGCCAGCGCCGCGTACTCGACGCCCACGGCGTCGGACTCGCGCTCGTCGCCCCGGCCATAGCTGAGGAACAGGAGCTGGAGTCCGGTGCTGCCGAGGTTGAGCACGCTTTCCGCCGTATGCCCTCCGAAGACCCCCTGGCCCACGAGGGCTCCGGTGATCAGCCCCAGTTGCAGAAACGATTGCGACGCGGCCCGTTTCGAGGCATGTCGTCCGGCCACGTGCCCGATCTCGTGGCCGAGCACGACGGCCAACTGCGCTTCGTTTTCGAGGTGCGCCAGCAGCCCGCGCGTCACGTACACGTAGCCGCCGGGCAACGCGAACGCATTGACCACCGGACTGTCGAGCACCCGGAACGTAAACGTGAGCGTCCGGAAGCGCGGGTCCGCGTCCGGGCGCCGGAGGTGGCTGTGTTGGAGCACCTTCTCTCCCACGCGCCGCACGTATTCGGCCAGCGCCTCGTCGTCATACACCCCGTATTGCGCCACGATCTGCGGGTCGGACTCTGCCCCGAGCTTGAGTTCCTGCTCCCACGAATAGCCATAAAAGCGCGTGTTTCCCGTAATCGGGTTGACGTCACGCGTGGCGACGCAGCCGAAGAGGAAGGCCGGCAGCACCGCCGCCATGAGGGCCGCCCGGAACAGCCGCGAGAGATGTTTCACGTGAAACATGGGTCTTCGAGCATGGGGTTGATGGTGGATGGCTCCGGCGCGCCTCAGACCGTAAGCCCGGGCTGCACGCGCCCCGCCTCGACGTGCGTGGCCCGGTGCGCCTCGCGCTCGAACGGCACGACGTCGGCAAACGCATCGGGCCGGGGCGCGGTGATGATGCTCTGCCCCACGGCGTCGGACTGAAGCAGTTCCAGAAAACCGGCGGCGCGTTTCTCGTCGAGGTTATCGAAGACGTCGTCGAGCAAAAGCAGGGGCGATTCGTCGAGGCGGTCGCGGAGGTAAAAGTACTGCGCCAGCTTGAGCGCCATGCCGAAGGTGCGGTGCTGTCCGTGCGAAGCATAGCGGCGCACCTCGAAGTCGTCGAGGCGGAACACCAGTTCGTCGAGGTGTGGACCGACGAGTGTACGCCCGCGCCGTCGCTCGCCCCGCGCCACACGCGCCATCCGGCGACGGAAGCAGGCGGCGACGGCCTCCTCATCGGCGTCCGAGGGCAACTCGTCGAGCGTGACGTACGTGATGGACGGGCGCTCGGAGACGGCCTCGATGCGCCGGTAGGCGTCTTCGAGAAAGCCGCCGAACGCCTCCATGAAACGCAACCGCCGGACGATGACCCGGCTGCCGAGCGTCACCAGCTCGGCGTCCCACGAGTCCATCAGCGCCGCCGGAGGCTCCTCGCCCCGCCGACGGTATTCGGCAAGCAGGACGTTGCGTTGTTTGAGCGCCCGCCGGTACTTGAGCAGATCGTCGAGGTAAACGGGCCGGGCCTGGCTGAGCACGTTGTTCAAAAAGCGCCGCCGCTCCTCCGGTCCCCCCGCCGTGATGGCCTGATCGAGCGGAGAAAACACGACGACGGGCAAGAGCCCCACGACCTGCGCGAGTCGTTCCAGCGGCGCGCCGTTGACAAAGATGCGCTTCCCCTCCTCCGGAACGTAGACCAGACGCACCCGGAGGTGATGCCGTTGCTCTCCCGCGAAGGCCCCCTCCACCTCAAAGAACCGCGCCCCCTTCCGAAGCACGTATGCATCCTGCGAGGCAATGAAGCTCTTCGACAGGCAGAGGTAATGAATCGCCTCCAGGAGGTTGGTCTTCCCCGCCCCGTTCGGCCCGACGAGCAGGTTCACCTTCGGAGCAAACGTGACGCTCGTTTCGGCATGCGCGCGGAAATCGTGCAGGCGGAGGTCGGTCAGGATCATGAAGACGTGCGGGGCGGATCGGAGATCATGCGGAAACGCGTTGCGCTTGTAAACGCCCCTTCCCTCCAATCGTTCGGGCGAAGGACCATGCCCTGGCCTGCACCACAAAAGCCCGTCGCCATCCCTGACGACGGGCTTCGTGCCCACTCGAACCGGCATCGGTATGCGGTCAACAATCCGGGTAATCCGGATTCGTCTCGTCACAGGGCGGATTGGGAGGTCCGCCGTTTTGCCCGTCGCCGCCGGCCTCGCCCGCGAGGTCCTCGTCCTGCGGCTCGTCTTCAGGGGCCATCGACAGATAATACCGTGTAAGTCGCATAATAACGCTCCCCGTGGTTGGAATAAGTTGATGATTTCGTGGCGTCTGCGTATCGTCTTACCTGCATTTCCTCTCTTCTGTGTTCAAATAATAGGAATACCGATGTGCTTTAGCAAAAAGATTTTGCGTTGCCTGCCCTTCCTTCTTCTCGTCTCGTCTACCGGCGCAACGCCGCTCCTTGCGCAGGAGACCTCTACCACGTGTGAGGCGCTCCATGCACGCGCGCAGACGCTGTTCGCGTATCGCCATATTCCCGACTCCCTCCGGAGCCGCCTCATCGTGGCTCGAAAAGCCATCGATTGTTTTGGTGAAAACGAGCGAGAAAAGGTGATGTATCTGTATCTGGCCGAGATCAACGCCCTCATCGCACTGCGTCGGCCCGACACGGCACTCCAGCGCTTCGAGGCGTTTTTCGAGCGTTTCCGGGCGGCCCCCGACTCGCTGTGGTTCCGCTCCATGCACCACCGGCGGGGCTACCTGTACGTCTTGCTCCAGCGCTACGGCCCGGCCATCGCCGATTACACCGAGGCCGTCGCGTACGCCGCCACGGCGCCGTCCACACGCCGCGCCCGCCTGACCCTGGACCTGGGCATCCTGTATACCTACGTGTACGACTATGAGACGGCCCGGTATTATTTCCGGCAGGCGGACTCACTCATGCAAGCGCTCTCCTCTGTCGGAGACGACGCGGACGTCCACTCCCTGAAAGCCCATCTCCACGTCTCCCGCGCCGACCTCGTCCTCAAGCAATTCGCCTATGGCGACGCCGAGGTGGGACCGGACGATCTGCGGCGAGCCGTGCAGCAGTATGAAGCCGCTGCCGAAATCTACCGCCGGGAGGGCCCCCGGGGACGCCTCGCGCGGGTGTACGCGCAACTCGCCGAGGCACACGGCGACCTTGGCGACCTCGAAGCGAGCCGACGCCTCCTCGCCCGCGCCGCACGGATCGCCAACGACCTCGACGACCCGGACCTCGACGTCTTCCTTGCGCATAAGCGCGGCCTGATCTACCTGATCGCGGGTGAACCTGCGACGGCCCGGCGCGCGCTGGAGCAGGCCCTGGCCCTGGCCGACGCGCACGCGACCACCACGCTCAAGAACTACAGCCTCAACCTGCTCGGCCTCGCAAACGAGGCGCTCGGCGACCTCGACGCAGCGGAACGGGCCTATGCGCGCGCCGCTTCGATCACCGAAGGCCTGCGCGCCGCGCTGGGAACCTCTGAACTGTCCGTCACGGCGTTCACGGCCTGGCAAGAGCCTTACCGGGGGCTGGTGCGCATCCGCCTGGCTCAGGGGCGCCCGGAGGCCGCGTTCCTCACGCTCGAACAGACGCGGGCGCGGCACCTCCTCGACCTTCACCAGCAAAACCGACGCCTTTCCGAAGCGGCTCCCCGGCTCCTTGCGCGCTACGACAGTCTGACGGCCCTGCTCATCGACACGCGGGAGATGCTCCGACGCGACGCCCTTTCTTCGGCGGAGCGCGCGACGCTGATGAACCGCGAGACCACGCTCATGCAGGCGCGGGACCATCTCCTCGGCAGCGTCGCCGCCTACGACGCTCCCTCGCTCGACGCCCTCCGCGCCCGGTTGGCCGCCAGAGGTCAGGTCATCCTCTCGTATTTTATCGAAAGCCACGACTCCCTGTTGGACCGCGCCCCGGCGTCCACCGTCTTCGTGATCACCGAGGACACCCTCGTAGCCCTCCCCCTGGACATGACCGGGGAGACCCTTCGCACGCTGATGCATGAGGTGAGTCCCCTGCTCACCGGAGGCCCCGAAGCGGTGAGCATGAACGCCGTTCACTTCCGAAACACGGCGTTGCATGAACTCTACGAGCGGCTCGTCGCGCCCGCCGCCCGTTTCCTCACGCCCGGCGCTCCGTTGCTCGTCATCCCCGACGGTCTCCTTTTCATGCTTCCGTTCGGCATCCTCGTCGAGGAGCCGCCCAGGCCGTTCTCTTATCGGGATACGCCCTATCTCTTTAAGAAGCATCCGGTCTCCGTCGACGTCGCCGCCACGCTTCGGCTTCGTGAGACCTCGCCCGCGGATGATGCGACGCTCGACCTGCTGGCGTACGGCAAGACGTCGTACAACAATCGCCGGGAGATCTCGTGGCTGCGCGCGCCGCCGCTCCGGGCCGGCAGCCTCCCCAACCTTCCGGCCGTCACGGAAGAACTCAAGCGCATCCGCCGCCTGTTTCGGAACGAACGTACGGTTCTCGACGATGATGCGACCGAGGCCGCTTTTTTCGAAGAGACGTCTTCCACCAAGATCCTCCACATCGCCGCTCATGCGCTCGTCAATCCGGATGCGCCGCTTTATAATGCCATCGTCCTCTCTCCCGACCCCGATAAGCCGGAGTACGACGGCATTGTGTATCTGTATGAACTCGGGCGGAAGCGGCTCACGGCGCAACTCGTCACGCTGAGCGGGTGCAGCACGGCGCGGGGCCGTCTGCGTCCGGGCGAGGGCATGGCGGGCCTTCAGTACGCCTTCCGCGAGATGGGCGTCCCCAGCGCGCTCTCCACGCTCTGGCTGGCCGACGACGCGGTGACGGCGCGCGTCATGGAGGGCTTCTACCGAAACCTGCAGCGCGGCTTGCCGAAGGACGCGGCGCTGCAGCAAGCGCAAATCCGGTACCTCGAAGAGGCGCCGCAAGGGGCCGACAGTCCGTTCTTCTGGGCCGCCCCCGTCCTTTACGGCAACCCGGATCCAATCCCGCTGACGCCGCGTACGGTCCTCTCCGAAAACCTGAGGTGGGGGCTTCTCGTCCTCTCCCTCGCCGTTCTCGGCTTCCTCGCCGTTTTTCACCTTCGCCGCCGCGCCCTCCGCGCCTCGTGATCTTTCATGCAAGAATCGAAACTCTTCGCCGAACTCAAGACCCTTGCCACCGAACAGCGCAACCCGCATTCCATTCGGATCGACACGGCGCCGGTGCGTGAGATCCTCGAAATCATCAATACGGAAGACCACCTCGTGCCGATCGCGGTGCGCCGGGAGCTTCCTTACGTGGAACGCGCCGTGCATCTCATCGTGGACGGCTTTCGCCGGGGCGGGCGGCTGATCTATGTGGGCGCGGGCACGAGCGGACGGCTCGGCATCCTCGACGCCACCGAGATTCCTCCCACGTATGGCGCGCCGCCGGAGATGGTGCAGGGGCTCATCGCAGGCGGGCGGGCGGCCGTCTTCCGCTCTCAGGAGGGCGCCGAGGACCGGGAGGAGGACGGCGCGCGCGACCTCGACGCGCTTGGCGTTGCGCCGCCGGACGTCGTGTGCGGCATCGCGGCGAGCCGCCGGACGCCGTACGTGGTGGGCGCGGTGAAGCACGCGCGGGCCCTCGGCTGCCGCACGCTCTTCATCACGTGCACGCCCCGCTCCGAGTTCACCCTCGACGTGGACGCGGCGATCTGCCCCGTGGTCGGCCCCGAAGTCGTCATGGGCTCGACCCGGATGAAGAGCGGCACCGCACAGAAGCTCGTGCTCAACATGCTCACGACGGCCTCTATGATACGGCTCGGCAAGGTGTACGAGAACATGATGGTGGACCTTCAGATGACCAGTCTCAAGCTCGTCGAGCGCTCGAAGCGAACGGTCATGGCCGTCACCGGCGTCGATTACGCCGAGGCCTCCCGGGTGCTCGCCGAGGTGGACGGGCACGTCAAGACGGCGCTCGTGATGATCCTCGCCGGCGTCTCTGCGGAGGAAGCGCGCGAGCGGCTCACGCGCGCGAGCGGCTTCGTGCGCCCGGCCCTCTCCGGCGAAACCTACGTGCCCGACGCCTGACGACGGAGGGTTTCACGTGAAACATCCCCCGAGCTTCTCGTCCCTTTCCGAGAGGCTGCCCCGGTGGTTTCACGTGAAACATCCCCCGAGCCTCTCGTCCCTTTCCGAGAGGCCGCCCCGGTGGTTTCACGTGAAACATCCCCGCACCCAACGTCCCTTTTCCGCCTGAAACGGATGTTTTTCACGGGATGACGGGGCGGCGCCCGAGGACCTCCCGGGGACGCGCCACACCAGAACAACGGCTCCGTACGAACGTTTCAAACGACCCGCGCCGGAACCCTCGAGACAGGGTTGCGGCCTTTCGCACATGGACCCACACCAATCCGAACGCTCTTGTCTCTCCGATCCGTCACGCACCGATTGTCCGCGTCCGGCTTTTTCGAGCACGTCCTCGCGTGGCGCCGGAGCGCCGGAGCCGAACGGCCGGAAGCGCTCCGACTCAAGGGGCTGCCGGGCTCCCTCCCCGCCTTCCTCCTCCACCTGCTCCATCGCGACAGCCCCCATCCGACCCTGTGTCTCTGCGACGAACCGGAGGCGGCGGCCTACCTCTTCAGCGATCTCCAGCAAGTCGCCGGAAGCGACGCGGGAATCCTTCTGTTGCCTCCCACCGGACACAAGCCGTACGACGACGAACAGGTCGCCGACCCCGCGCCGCTCATTCAGCGCGCCGACGTGCTGCAACAAGTCGCGGACGGCTTTTCGGGACTGATCGTGACGAGCGCACCGGCGGTGGCGGAACGCGTCCCACCGCCGGACATCCTCCAGCGGGAAACCATCACCCTCGCCGTCGGGCAGGCGATCGACCCCGCGCGCCTCGTCGCCCGCCTTACCGATCACGGCTTCGAGCGCGTCGAGTTCGTCGAACAACCGGGCGAGATGGCCCTCCGTGGAGGCATCCTCGACGTCTTCCCCTTCACCGGAGATTATCCCGTGCGGATCGAGTTCTTCGGCGATGAGATCGACTCGATCCGAGAGTTCGACGCGAGCACGCAGCGTTCCATCAGCCGCCGATCCGCCGCGCGGCTCGTGCCCAACCTCGAACGGCCCGCCGGGACGACGGCCGCGCGCCGCCCCTTCTTCGACCTCCTCCCCGCCGACGCCCTCTTCGTCACCTTCGACGAGGCCCGGGCGCCGGCCCGTCTCGACGCCCTCTTCGAGCAGGCGAGCGAGGCCTTCGCGCACCTGCCGGCAGAGACGCGCGCCGACCATGCCCCTCCCGAGGATCGTTTCCTCGACGGCGCAACGCTCGAACGCGCCCTGCTCACACACGCCCGTCTGTGCCTCGGCGGCTTCTCGCTCGCTGCCGAGACCGAGGTCTTTTCCTTCGAAGCGCGCCCGCAACCGGCCTTCCACAGCAACCTCGGAGTGCTCCACCGGCGGCTCGCCGAGAACGCAGCCGCCGACATCGACACCCTCATCCTGTGCGACAGCCGGGGCCAGGAAGGACGCCTGCGCGAACTCCTCGAAGACGACCTCGACGCGCATCGCGTCAGCCTCCAGGTCGCCTCCCTCCACCAGGGCTTCGAAATCCCCGCACTCGGCCTCGCCGTCTATACCGACCACCAGATCTTCAACCGGTACCACCGCCCGACGGCCCGGAAACAAAAGAAACGCTTCGGGGGCCTCAGTCTCCGGGAGCTTCAAAACCTCTCCCCCGGCGACTTCGTGGTCCACATCGATTACGGCATCGGAAAATTTGCCGGAATGGAGCACATCACCGTGCGCGGCAAACAGCAGGAAGCCGCCCGCCTGATCTATCAGAACGGCGACGTGCTGTACGTCAACGTCCAGGCGCTCCACAAGCTGCACAAGTACACCGGCAAGGAAGGCCATCAGCCGCGCCTGACGAAACTCGGCTCCGGGCAATGGGAGCGGGCGAAAGCGCGCACGAAGAAGCGGGTCAAGGACATCGCTCGCGACCTCATCAAGCTGTACGCGCGGCGAAAAGCCTCGGCGGGCTTCGCCTTCTCCCCGGATTCGGTGTGGCAACGCGAGCTCGAAGCATCCTTCCGGTATGAGGACACGCCCGACCAGGCGTCTGCGGCCGAAGCCGTCAAAGCCGACATGGAATCGCCCACCCCGATGGACCGGCTCGTGTGCGGCGACGTGGGCTTCGGCAAAACCGAAATCGCCGTGCGCGCCGCCTTCAAAGCCGCACAGGACGGCAAGCAGGTCGCCCTCCTCGTGCCGACGACCATCCTCGCCGCACAGCATTACGAGACCTTCCGAAAACGCCTTGCCGCCTACCCGGTCAACATCGACGTGCTCTCGCGCTTCCGAACCAAAGCGCAACAGAAAACCGCCCTGGAACGGCTCAAAAATGGCGAGGTGGACCTCATCATCGGCACCCACCGGCTGCTCTCGAAAGACGTGACGTTCAAGGATCTCGGGCTGCTCATCATCGACGAAGAGCAGCGCTTCGGCGTGGCCGTCAAGGAGAAGCTGCGGAAGCTCCGGGTGCACGTGGACACGCTCACGCTCACGGCGACGCCCATCCCCCGGACGCTCCAGTTCTCCCTCCTCGGCGCGCGCGACCTCTCGATCATCGCCACGCCGCCGCCGAACCGCCGACCCATCGTCACGGAGATCCACACGTTCGAGAAAGACCTGATCCGCGACGCCATCCTCTACGAAACGAGCCGGGGCGGGCAGGTCTTCTTCATCCACAACCGCGTCCAGTCCATCGACGAGATCGCCGCCATGCTCCGCGCCCTCCTGCCGGATGTGCGCATCCGAACGGCCCACGGGCAGATGAAGGGTCCCGAGCTCGAACGCGTGATGGCGGACTTCATCGCGAAAAAGTTCGAAGTGCTCGTGAGCACGAATATCATCGAGAACGGCCTCGACATTCCGAACGCGAACACGATCCTCATCAACCACGCCAACCGGTTCGGGCTTGCCGAACTTCACCAGCTTCGCGGGCGCGTCGGGCGCTCCGACCAGAAGGCGTTCTGTTATCTGCTCGTCCCCTCGATCCACGGCCTCACCCGCGAAGCCCGGCAGCGGCTGCAGGCCGTCGAGGAATTCAGCGACCTCGGCAGCGGCTTCCACCTCGCCATGCGCGACCTCGACATCCGGGGCGCGGGCAACCTCCTCGGAGCCGAGCAGAGCGGCTTCATCGCCGACGTCGGATTCGAGACGTACCACAAGATCCTCGACGAGGCGGTGCACGAGCTTCGCGCGGAGGAATTCAGCGACGTCTTCGAGCAGTCCCCCGTGCCGCCCGGCTCCGACGCCGCCGTCGACGTGGAAGCCGACGCATACATCCCCCCGCACTACCTCTCGAACAATGTGGAGCGCCTGAACCTCTACCGCCGCATCAGCGAAGCCGTCGACAACGAAACCCTCTCCACGATCCGCGAGGAGATGACCGACCGCTTCGGCCCCCCGCCGCCCGAGGTCGACCATCTCCTCGCCGCGGTTCGGCTCAAGCGACTCGCCGAGACGCTCCGTCTCTCGAAGGTGCTCTTCAAAAACCAGCGGCTCTTTCTCGAGATGCCGCCTCAGGAAAAGGACCCGTACTTTTACGAGCACGTCTTCCACCCGCTCCTCGAAAAGCTCAGCCGACTCGACCGCCGGTACGTGCTCAAGGACACGAAGCAGAAGAAGCTCCGCGCCATCATCCAGAACGTGCCCGATCTGACGACGGCGCTCGCCCTCCTGAAGCGACTCGCGGAGGAGGAAGAAACGTCCGTGCCCTCCTAACGGCGGTCCGGCCACCGGGGCCAAAGTGTTCAAAAAGTGGACACCGCAATGACGGTTCTCGGGCGCGATCTCTCGCCATCGCGGGTCCTAACCCCAAAAACCGGCTGCGTGCGTCAGAAGCCGATTCCGTGCGTCTGAGCGCCTCAGTCCTTCACGGCGCTCCCCGCCTCTTCGTACCGCACCGCCATCTGCTCCACGAGTGCGCGGACCTGCCTCCGAAGGGCCGTCGGCTCGACGACGTACGCTTCCGCACCGTACCGGAGCAACCACGACGCCAGGTACTCCAGGTTCTCGAAATAAAACGTCACCTCCACCTCGTCGCCGCGCGCGCGTTCCTCCTCGATCTTCGCCGGGATGGCCTGGCGCGCCCGCCGGTAGGCGCGCTTCGTGAAACGAAGGCGGATGCGCGCGTTGGCCGTGCCCGCCCCCCGCTCTTCGAGGTGCCGCGCGAGGTCGAAATCCTCCGGCCACTCGAAGCGCTCCATGAGCACGCGCATCGAGCGGATGCGGTCGAGGCGGAAATTTCGGATGTCGCTTCGGAGGTGGTCGTGCGCGATGAGGTTCCAGTGGTCGGTATAATAGACGAGGCCGAGCGGATCGACCTGCCGCCGGGTCAGTTCGTCCCGGCTTTCGACGTAATACTCCATGAGGACCGAGCGCTGCCGGGCCACCGCCTCACTGAGTTTATACCACCGCCCCTCCTCTTCCTCTTCGAGCTGTACGGCGTGAAGCCAGTACGGATCGAGCACCGTCCGATCCTTCAGCCGGTCGATGTACTCGCGCACTTCGCGGGGGAGCACGGAACGGATCTTCAGCGCCACCTGATCGGCATCCCCCCGAAGCGAGGCGTCGGATTGGAGCTTCATGAACTCGGTGCCGATGAGGAGCGTTGCCGCCTGCCGCGCCGAGAGCATGAGCGGGGGGAGTTGATAGCCTTCGAGGATCTCATACCCGCCCCCTTCGGCATAGGTCAACGGCACGCCGGATTCGCTGAGGGCGCGGAGGTCCCGAAAGATCGTCCGCCGGCTCACACCGAAGTGCTCGGCCAGGTCGCGCGAGCTCATGTTGGGCCGGTTCTGCAAAAGGAGGATCGTGGCGAAAAGACGCTCGGTCCGGTTGACTCTCCGTTCGGCGTTGCTCATGAGTGACCTCGACGGCGTGTGGGTGCGGATATGTGCAAGCGCTCCCGATTTCGGGGGATATTACGCAAAATACGAGATGGGGCATATGTGTGGCAAATCCTTCACACGAATCGAGAACGGCGGCGCGCCATGCGGCCGGCCCCTTCCGCGCCTTGCCTCACGACCGCACGCCGACGAGATGCTTCTCCGCGAAATACGCGCGGCCGAGGAGGGGTTCCAGCGGTTGCGTCTCCACCTCGACGGACGGAAAGGCCGACCGCAAAGTTTCGATCTCGGGGGTGAGGTCGCCGCCTTTGAGGCAAATCAGCCCCGGCGGCCAGGCCTCTTCCGGGCGCGGCAACGCCAGATCTTCGCGGACGGCGACGTGCCAGCGCCAGAGATCGACCAGCGGCGCGGTGGCGCGGGAGACGGAATAGTGGGCATGCCCCGGCCAGTCCTCGGCGCGGCCGTGCCACACGTGCAGGTTGTCGAGCCCGAGACGCCGCGCCATCACCGCCACCGCCCGGATCTTCTTCCCGACCGCATCGACGGCGTGGAACGTGACGTCCGGGAAGCGGATTGCGAGGGGGATCGCGGGCAGCCCGCCGCCCGTCCCCCAGTCCACCACCACCGCGCCCGGCGGGAAGGGCCGCACCGAGAGCGCCAGGGCATGGAGCACGTGCCGCTCCTCGAAGAACGCCGATGTTTCACGTGAAACGAGGTTCAGCTTTCGGTTGAAATCGAGGAGCATCCGCTCGAAGGCGCGGAGCTGTTCACGCGGCCGCTCGCTGAGGGCTTCAAGAGGATTCCACGCCGTCGATGCCATCGATTTTTGCAAATATAACTATTTATTTAAAAACAAGATAAACCAAATCATAATTCGGGGGTCTGCGCCGGAGCTTCACGCTTCGGGGCGGCGCCGTTCTTCTTCAGGAGCACCATGAGCACGGACACGTCGGCGGGGCTGACGCCGCTGATGCGCGAGGCCTGTCCGAGGTTGTCCGGCCGGATCTTTCCGAGCTTTTCGCGGGCCTCCATCGTGATGTTCGCCACCCGATCATAGTCGAAATCGGCGGGGATGGTCCACGATTCGAGGCGGGTCATCTTCTCCACCATGTCGCGCTCGCGGGCGAGGTAGCCTTCGTATTTGAGTTCGACCTCGACGAGCGTCTCGGCGCGTTCCATACCCGGCGCGGGCGTGACGACTTCGCCGGTGAGGCCGGTGTGCGCGAGGAGGTCGACGAGCTTCACCTCGGGCCGCAGGGCAAGCCGCACGAGCCGTTCGGGCCGCGTGATCGGCGACGACCCGACGGCTTCGAGGTAGCCGTTGACGGCCTCGGGACGCACCGTGGTCGCTTCGAGGGCGGCGCGGGTGGCGGCGAGCGCCTCGCGTTTTCGGAGCATCCGCTCGTACCGCTCGCGCGAGGCGAGCCCGAGGCGATAGCCCGTCTCCGTGAGCCGGAGATCGGCGTTGTCCTGACGGAGGAGGATGCGATGCTCGGCCCGCGAGGTGAACATCCGGTACGGCTCGTCGGTCCCCTTCGCCACGAGGTCGTCGATGAGCACGCCGAGGTACGCCTGTGAGCGCCGGAGCACGAGCGGCTCCTCGTCGCCGAGCCGCCGCACCGCGTTGATGCCGGCGAGGAGCCCCTGCGCCGCCGCCTCCTCATAGCCCGTCGTCCCGTTGATCTGACCGGCAAAAAAGAGCCCCTCGACGCGCTTCGTCTCCAGGCTGTACCGCACCTGATGCGGCGGGAAATAGTCGTATTCGATGGCGTACCCGGGCCGGAGCATGTGGACCCGCTCGAGCCCGGGCGTGCGCCGAAGGGCCTCGTACTGCACCTCCTCGGGCAGGCTCGTGGAAAAGCCGTTGACGTACACCTCGTCCGTGCGCCACCCTTCGGGTTCGAGGAAAAGCTGATGCCGGTCCTTCGCGGCAAACCGGTCGATTTTATCCTCGATGGAGGGACAATATCGCGGGCCGCGTCCCCGGATCCGTCCGACGAACATGGGGCTGCGGTCGAAGCCGGTGCGCAGGATCTCGTGCACGGCGGGGCTGGTGTACGTGAGCCAGCAGCTTCGCTGTTCGGCAGGCAGGCGGTCGGTCAGAAAGGAGAAGGGGGTCGCGTCGGGGTCGCCGGGCTGTTCTTCGAGGGCGGCATAGTCGATGGTGCGCCCGTCGATGCGGGGCGGCGTGCCGGTCTTGAGGCGGTCGCTTTCGAAGCCGAGGCGTTCGAGGCAGGCGGTGAGGCCCGTCGAGGCGCGCTCGCCCATGCGCCCGCCGCCGTACTGCCGTTCGCCGATGTGGATGACGCCGTTCATGAATGTGCCGCTCGTGAGGATGACGGCGCGAGCGCGGAACGTCTGCCCGAGCTGCGTGCGCACCCCCGCCACCCGCCCGCCCTCGACGAGCACTTCGGTGACCATGTCCGCGCGCATGAAAAGGTTCGGCACGGCTTCGAGGGCCTCGCGCACGGCAGCGGCATAGAGCATCCGGTCGCACTGGGCGCGCGGGCTCCACACAGCCGGCCCCTTGCGCCGGTTGAGCATTCGAAACTGCAATCCCGCCCGGTCGGTCGCCTGTCCCATCAATCCGCCGAGCGCGTCGATCTCTCGGGCGATCTGCCCCTTGCCGATGCCGCCGATGGCCGGATTGCACGACATCTTCCCGATGGCGTCGAGATTCATCGTGATCAGCAACGCGCGCGCACCCATGCGCGCCGCCGCCGCCGCCGCTTCGGACCCGGCGTGCCCTCCGCCGACCACGATGACATCGTATGTGACGTGCTCCATAGCATGGCTCCTCTTTAGACCCGCCCTGTCAATGATCGGAGAAGGGGAACGTTCCTCCGAATACCATCTGACAGGCAGGCCCAACTACTAATTTTAAAGAAATTAGTAGCAAATTAGTACGTCCCTTCTTCCCATACCAGAGGGCGTGGTTGCCGACCGCGCTTCGCTCGGACCACCCGGAAACGAGCGCCGGAGCATGGGAACGAGGATCGCCCCCCGCGCATCACCCATACATCCCGCACGGCCCGCGCACGGCCGCGATGTGGTCGGGAATGCCGAACGTCCGCCGGGGGCTGCCGACGGCCTTCACTTCCCGATGCAGAAGCGCGAGAAGATCTGGTCGAGGACGTCCTCGTTCGTGATCGCGCCGGTGATCGCGCCGAGTTCGTGGAGGGCGATGCGGAGGTCGAGCGCGAGGGCGTCGCCGGAAGCGTCGGCGGCGAGCGCGCGGCGGGCGGCGCGGACGGCGTCGAGGGCCGCACGGAGATGCGCGCGATGACGCTGGTTCATCACCACGGGCGAGGCGTCGGCGCGGCTCAACCCGTCGGCGACGGTCTCTACGAGCGTATCGACGAGCGCTTCGAGCGCGCCCGGATCCGCGACGCCTTCCCGCGCCGAGATCGGGAGAAAGGCCGCCTCCATACCTTCCGGCGGGGAAGCCTTTCCGGGGACGAGATCGCGTTTATTGCCCACGAGGAGGACCGCAAGGCCGGCATGCGACGCCGAGAGCGTCCGGAGGAAGGCGCGCTCGTCGTCGTCCATGCCGCGCGTGAGGTCGTACACGTACAGGAGCACATCGCCCGTCTCGATGGAGCGGCGGGCGCGACGCACGCCTTCGGCTTCGATGGCGTCGGCGGCCGCGCGAAGCCCGGCGGTGTCGACGAAGCGAAAGCGCAGCCCCCGGATTTCCGCCTCGGCCTCGATCTCGTCGCGCGTCGTGCCGGGCGTGGCGCTGACGATGGCGCGATCCCGCCCGAGAAGCGCGTTCAGAAGCGTCGACTTGCCCGCATTGGGCCGCCCGCCGATGACCACGCGCACGCCGTCGCGAAGCAACGCGCCGAGCTGATACGAGTCGAGGAGCTCGGCGAGAAGCGATTCGCTGTGTTCGAGCAGCCGTTCGAGGCGCCCCCGGTCGGCAAAGGCGACGTCTTCCTCGGCGAAGTCGAGTTCGAGTTCGACGTACGCGCAGAGCTCGAGCAGTTCGTCTCGGAGGCGGTGGAGGCGTTCGGAGTACCGACCCTGGAGGTGTGCGAGAGAGACGCGGTGCGCGAGCGTGGAGGAGGCGTGGATCAGGTCGGCGACGGCTTCGGCCTGCGCGAGGTCGAGCTTGCCGTGGAGGAACGCGCGCTGGGTGAACTCGCCCGGCTCAGCCATGCGCGCGCCGTGGGCGAGGAGGCTCGAGAGGATGAGGCGGGGGGCGAAGTCGCCGCCGTGGCACGAGATCTCCACCACGTCCTCGCCCGTGGCCGAACGCGGCGCGCGAAACACCGTGACGACGACCTGATCGATGGCGGTTCCCTCCGGACCGAGAAGGTAGCCGACATGCGCCGTGTGCGAATCGACCGCCGCGAGGTCGCGCCCCCGAAAGCATGCATTGACGACCGCGACGGCTTCCGGGCCCGAGACCCGAAGGACCGCGAGCGCGGCGCGGCCTCGCGCGGTGGCCGGTGCGGCTATCGTATCCTCAGCGCCTCTCATCTCGGATCGGAATCATGCCATTCGGAACGCCGCCACGGCGAGTTAGACCACCGTTACGATCAAACGGCGGCGTCACGAGCGAATCTTTTTCCCACCCTTCCGGGACGCGGCGCCCTTGCCCCCGGCTTTGACGGCCTTCTTCTTGCCCGCGCCATTCTTGCCTTGCGCGGCCTCGGCTTCGGCCTTCTCATGAATCGACTTGTTGATGTACTTCTGCTGGATGGCCGTCAGCACGTTGTAGCACAGATAGTACAGGCTCAGGCCCGAGGCGAATTTGTTGAAGATGCCGAAAATCATCACCGGGAAGAGGTAGGTGAAAATCTTCGCCTGCGCATTGGACGTGGTGGGCGTCATCTGCATGCGCATCTGCACGATCATCGAAAGCCCCATGAGCAACGTAAAGCCCGCCACGAAGTTGCCGTAGAGCGGGATGGTAAAGGGGAGATGGAGGATCACGTCCGGGGCCGAGAGGTCGGTGGCCCAGAGAAATCCCTGCTGGCGAATCTCGATGGCCTGGGGCAAGAACTGCCACAGCGCAATGATGATCGGGTACTGCAGAAGCATCGGAAGACAGCCGCCGATCGGATTGACGCCCGTCTCCTTGTACATCTTCATCATGGCCTCCTGCTGCTTCGCAGGATTGTCGGCGTACTTCTCCTTGATGGCCTCCATCTTCGGCTGAAGCTCCCGCATCTTCGCCATGCTCTTGTAGGACGACTTCGTCAGCGGGTAGACCAGCAGCTTGATCAGAAACGCCATGATGATGATGACGAGCCCGTAGTTCGGGAGCACCGAACCGAGCAGGTCGAACACCGGGATGAACACGTATTTCGCCAGCGGGCGTGTGATCCACTCGAAGGCATCCCACCCGTAATCGACCATGTCGTAGAGGTCGCGGTCATACTTGGCGATCCGGAGATAATCGAGGGGGCCGATGTAGAAGATGAAGGAGTCAGGCTCGGCCGTCGGCGGCGGCATGAGCAGGCTCATGGTGTAGTCCTCCTTGAGGGAAGGCGTGTTCGGTTCCCCGAAACGCTCGCCGATCAGCTCGGCGCCGCGCGCCAGCCCCGCCGGCATCATCACCGCCGTGAAGTACGTGTTTTTGACGGCCACCCAGTCCACGGAGCCACGGAGGGTCTTCTCTTCGTAGGCATCGGAGGAGAGATCGATGTATTCCACCTCGCCGCCGCTCCGGGCGTACGCGCCCGAACGCCGCGCTTCCTGCTCGATGTTGGCCTCGGTGAACGGCACTCCGCCGGACCACATGACCTCATAGCCCCGGTTCGTCGCGAAGGACGCCGCGTTCTCCTGACGAATGGTCAGGTCGACCTCGTAGTTGTCCGGGTGGAACGTGTACGTCTGGATGATGCGCCCTTCGCCCACCTGCGTCGAGAACGCGAGAGTGGTCAGGCTGTCGGAGACCACGATTCGGTCGGCGGAGGCGCTCGGCTCGAAGTAGAGATTGCGCGTATCGACGACGCGGCTGTGGGGGGTGGTGAAGACGAGCGAAAGCGCGCCTGCTTTCGTCGTGTCGACGATCTGGACGGGAGCGCCGGTGTCCGCCCGTTTGTACGCTTTCAGTTTGAACGAGACGAGCGTGGCGCCCTTCGTCGAGAGCCGCGCCTCATACAGATCCGTCTCCACCGTGATGAGGCGCTCTTCGCCTTCGGTGACCCTGATGAGCGTCGTGTCGATGGCTTCCGCCAGCGGGTCTCGGGCAGGTTCGAGAACCGGGGCGGTCTGCTTGATCGTATCCGGCGGCGGCTCCGTGGCGGTGGTCAGCGTGTCGCCTGCCGGCGCTTCGCCCGGCGGAGGCGGCGTCGGCGACAGCCACGTCAGCCACACGATCATGATGAGGGCAATGAGAATGGTGGCAATGACGACGTTTCGATCCACGGTCGATGCTCCGGCAAGAGGGGTTGCCTAAGGCAAAAAGAATGAGCGTTTTAGGCGGCTTTCGGAATGGCGGAGAGTACGGAAGGAGCCTTCGGCTGTTCCGGGCTCATGGAAGTTTCACGGCCTGTTTTCAGGCGGGGAAGAGGCGCTCAGACGCCGGGCCAGGCGTCGCAGCGCTTCGGGCAAATCGCGAGGGATGCACGCGCGGCCCTGCTTCGGATTGCCCCGAAAGAGCACCATCACCGTGAGGGCGTCCGGGCGCTGCGAAAAGAGGTCTACCAGGAGGTACTGATGAACCCGGTAGACCTCTCGCATGATCCTTTTGAGCCGGTTGCGCGTGACCGCCTTCCGCACGCCGCGTCCGACGGCAAAGCCCACCTGAACGGGGGCATCCGCGCCCGCCTCCTCGCGCGGCGCCCACCGGTAGATCAGCCGCACACACCCGACGGCGAGCGAGTGGACGTCGCGCCGGTTCCGGTCGAAGAGCGGCCGAATGAGCCGCCGGCGCTTGAGCCGCATCCGGCGCGGGAACGGATATGCACGCGGCGGGTGCTCCGGGGTACGGGCAGGCGAAGACACGGCGGATTACTTGCCGCTCCGGGTGTCGGTGACACTCAGGTTCTTACGCCCTTTGGCCCGGCGGCGCGCCAACACCCGTCGCCCGTTCTTCGATGCCATACGCGACCGGAACCCGTGCTTGTTTGCCCGCTTCCGACGGCTCGGCTGGTACGTACGTTTCATATCAACCTCAAAACGGTTTATCTTCCAAATAGAAGGCGCTCTTACCGCACGCCCGGAAGCAGGTTTCGGCCCCGGTTGCGGATTTCATCTTCCCTTCAGGCAAAGGCTGATTAAGATAAGGAACGTTTGGTTAAAAGCAACGTCGATACCTTGACTTTCATGCGAAGTCGAGCTAATATGACGGCCTGATCGCGGGAATAGCTCAGTTGGTAGAGCATCAGCTTCCCAAGCTGAGGGTCGCGGGTTCGAGTCCCGTTTCCCGCTCAACGACTTTGGATTTCAGAGCGCGGATCCCGAACCGAACGCCCACTCGGTCGCCGATCCGGACGTCTGAAATCCAACTGTTGTTTTGGGGCGGTTAGCTCAGTTGGTTAGAGCGCCTGCCTTACAAGCAGGAGGTCACTGGTTCGAATCCAGTACCGCCCACGGAAAAGCCTCGAAATCGGACCCTTCACCGATTTCGAGGCTCGTCTATTTTAAGAGGGCCACCGCTTAAGAGGGCCACCGTCCTTTACCTGCCCTTCTCTCCCCCATGCTCACGGTCCCGACCACAGGTTCAGCGAGCCTGCGTGAATGGTGAGCCGCCCCTGCAAAACGAGCGCGGGAGGCGTATAGGCTTTGCGCGGCGAATCCGGAGGAGAGAGCGGCGATTCGGCGGCATTCGAGACCTCGCGGCGCGAAGGATGCTCGGGATGCTCAGACGTGGATTTCATCGGAATGACCTTGTCATGATTCATGAAAACGATGAAGGGGTGCGCGCGGCTCATTTGATCAGAAGCATACGACGCACCGAGACGAAGGCTCCCGCCTCGATCCGGTAGAGATAGACGCCGCTCGGCGCTTCGTCCGCCCGCCACGTCACCGTATGCGCGCCGGCGGGAAACGCCCCCCGGGCGAGCACCGACACCTCGCGACCGAGCAGATCGTACACGGCCAGCCGCACCTCCGAGGCCTCGGGCAGCGCGAAACGGATCGTCGTGACCGGGTTGAACGGGTTCGGATAGTTCGGCTCCAGCGCGAAGGCAGTGGGGAGAGGCTCTTCGGTCCCGGTCGTCGCGGCGTGAAGGGACAACTGCGGGTCGACGTGCAGCGTACGCGGCGTCGGGCATACGTCCGAGACGTCGAGGAAGAACGCCGAGCCCGTCTCCTCCGGCGCGCCGATGATGAGCTTCACCTCGGTGGCTTCCCCGCCCGGCGCGCCGGTGTAATCGAAGCGTTCGAAGCCGCTGTTCTTTGATCCGGTGATCGAGCCCGAGCCGGTATAGCCGGGCAGCGACGCGCCGCCGGCGTCCCGCACGTCGATGAGCGCGATGTTCGAGGAGGCGCCGAGGTCGAGCGCAAACGCGCCGAAGCCGACACCGGAGGTCATCGGCACTTCGCCGAGGCCGCCGGAGAGCACCGTGATGGCGCCGTCCCACATCGGCACGGTGCCGGGGTCGGAGCAGGCGGCGGGCGAGAGTGTCTGGCCGGCATTGACCGCGCCGGGAGAGTCGTCGCTCGGGCCGGTCCACGTGAAGTCGGCGCCCGTCGCGCCCGTGCCGGTGCGCTGAAGCGAAGAGCCCACGGGCGTGCTGCCGCTCTCCGAGACGCCGATGTCGGCGCACGTCACGCCGTCGGCCACGCCGCCCGATGCCGTAAAGGCGCCTTCATAGCAGATGAACTCGATCAGCGTGCCCTGGTAATCGAGCGCCAGCCCGTCGGGAGCGCCGTTCTGAATGCCCGAGATCGCCTTGGAAAACACCGTGAAGCCGGCCGCGACGTCTCCGCTCGTAAACGTATCCAAACCATGCGTGCCATAGCTCGAACTATTGTTTCCATTATAGAGTGTCACCGTGAAGTCGCCGAGCGCAAAACTCCCGGCGTCTTCGAGTATCACCTCGACGAACTCGCCCGTGTCTGCGCCTGCGTTATCATAATGAAACTCGTTAATCCAGGCATTCTGCGCCTGAACGGGCAGGCTCACAAGAAAGAGAAACGCGAGAATCGGCAGCCCTCTATACATCGACACCCTCCTGTTTTGTCACAAAAAACTCGTATAAATCGGCAAGAAAGGAAACGCGCGCCCTTCACTTCATTCCCCGAAAAAATTCACACCAGCGAGCACGCCGTCCAATACTCGACAGGAATCAATGATTTTCACTTTATATCAAACGTCCCCTCCCTTTCATGATATTCCCTCTTATCATTTTATCTTAACACTTTACACATTCCCCCGTTTAAGCCGGAGGCGCCGACTCATGGAGAAAGATGCCATGGCCGGGTCTTCTTCTCCAGGGGTTACGATTGGTTACCCGCGGCCGGCGTGCCGTCAGGCTGCAGGCAAAAAGAGCGTTCGCAAGTTTAACCTTTTGCCGTGAGAACGGTATACCCCGGGGATATTCCTTTCCAGCCCTCACCCTCACGATGGAAAAGCCCCCCACCAAACAGGATACGTCCCAAAAATTCGGCCGGACCTTGATGGAGGACCTCCGCAGCGGCGACCTTCGGCGCTCGCTCCGGCACGATCTGCAGGAGACCTACCGGTTTTACCTCGACGACGCGAGCCGGGAAGAGCTCTCCACGATGGGGGAGGTGAAACGGTGGATCGTGGCGACGTGGTGGTTGCTCAAGAGCATGTTCTTCAAGCTCACGCCGGCGCGCCGCCTCTTCCTCGTGCTCAGCCTTTTCTTCGTCCTCAACGGTTCCACGGGCGATCCGGCTCAGCTCTATATCGGCTTCATCGTGCTGTTCTTCATCCTGCTCCTCGAAGTCAAGGACAAGCTCCTGGCGCAGGATGAGCTTGCTGCCGGACGCGCCGTGCAGCTGGCGTTGATGCCGGATCGCACGCCGTCCGTGCCGGGATGGGAGGTGTGGCTCTTCACCCGCCCCGCCAACGACGTCGGCGGCGACATGGTGGACTTCCTCGAACACGAAGACGGGCGCCTCGGGCTTGGACTCGGCGACATCGCGGGGAAGGGGTTGCCGGCGGCGCTTCTCATGGCGCAGCTTCAGGCGACGCTCCGCGCCCTTGCGCCCGGCTCCGACGCCCTCGCGAAGCTCGGTGCGGAGCTCAACGCCATCTTCTATCGCGACGGGTTGCCGGGGCGCTTTGCCTCGCTCGTTTACCTCGAAGTGGAACCGAACGCAGGCGAAGTGCGCGTGCTCAACGCCGGGCATCTGCCGCCCATCGCCGTCCGCCCCGAAAGCGTCGAGGAGATGCCGCGCGGCGCGCCCGCCCTCGGCCTGATGCCCCGCGTGAAGCACACCGAGCAGCGCATCCACCTCGACCCCGGCGACTTCCTCGTCGTCTATTCCGACGGCGTGACGGAGGCGCGCAACGAGCACGGGTGGTTCTTCGACGACCACCGACTCCACGCGCTGCTTCCGGAACTTCGCGGACGCTCGGCGGAAAACGCCGGGCGCCATATCCTCGACGCCGTCGACCGCTTCATCGGCGAGGCCCGCCCGCACGACGACCTCTCGCTCATCATCCTCAAACGCCTCGAATCGTGACGCCCGGCGGATCCGCCCTCATTTCCCGGAGGACTTCCGCACGCCGACGCCATCCACCCGCGGCGGCGCGTTCTTGACGTACGTCTCGAGCCAGCGGTTCGTCTCCCACAGCATGTGCAGAATCGACTCGCGGGCGCGATAACCGTGGCTCTCGTGCGGGAGCATGACGAGGCGCACCGTTTTGCCGAGACCTTTGAGCGCGTGATAAAAACGCTCGCTCTGCATCGGGAACGTGCCCGAATTGTTGTCGGCCTTGCCGTGGATGAGGAGGATCGGCTCGTTCACCTTGTCGGCGTTCATGAAGGGCGACATGCGGAAATACACCTCCGGCGCTTCCCAGAAGGTGCGCTCTTCGTTCTGAAAGCCGAAGGGCGTGAGCGAGCGGTTGTACGCGCCGCTCCGGGCGATGCCGGCGCGGAAGAGGTCCGAGTGCGCCAGCAGGTTCGCCGTCATGAACGCGCCGTACGAGTGCCCGCCGATGGCGACGCGCTCGGGATCGACGACGCCGCGCCGCACGCCCTCCTCGATGGCGGCTTTGCCGTTCATGACGAGCTGTTCGACGAACGTGTCGTTCGGTTCCGCATCCCCCTCGCCCACGATGGGCATGGACGCCCCGGCGATGACGGCATAGCCCTGCGTGACGTACGGCACCGCGCCCCAGTAGCTAACGCGCTTGAAGCGATACGGCGAGGTGGCCACCTGCCCGGCGGCGGCGGCGCTCTTGAACTCGCGCGGATACGCCCACACGAGCGCCGGCAACGGCCCGTCGCGCTCGGCGTCATAGTCCGCCGGGAGGTAAAGCGTCGCGCTGAGCTGAAGGCCGTCCTCCCGTGCATAGACCATGAACTCCTTCCGGATGTCCATCAGTTCGGGATACGGGTGAGGGAAGCTCGTCAGCGCCGTGAGCGCACCGTCCCGAAGGCTTCGCGCGAAATAGTTCGGCGGCTCCGTGGCGGATTCACGGAGGGTCAGGAGCTTCGACGCGGAGGCATCGAGGAAGGTGAGGGGCTGCTCGTAATACGGCGCCTCGGAGCGGAAAAGCTCGTCCGTCGCGCCCGTGGCGAGGTCCATCTTCCGGACGAACGGCCGGTTTCCCTCGGGCGAGGCGCCGTTGCCGGTCAGAAAGATCGCGCGCCCTCCGTCCGCCGTGACGAGCGTGTGCGTGCCGCGCGCCGTCGGCGCCGTCATCGGACGGCCGGGGTCGCGGTAACGATCCTCGAAGGAATAGTCCA
The DNA here is from genome assembly GCF_056451265.1 of Rhodocaloribacter sp. Lineage (NCBI taxonomy): Bacteria > Pseudomonadati > Rhodothermota > Rhodothermia > Rhodothermales > Rhodothermaceae > Rhodocaloribacter > Rhodocaloribacter sp. The sequence goes on from NZ_JBWOPL010000075.1 coordinate 73,845, forward strand.
GCAGCACGCGCGGCTCGGCCCCCGGCTCATCGGGCCGGACGGCGTAGACCCGGCGGCGGCGCGTGGCCCACCACGACTCCGAGACGAGCGCGAAACCGTTCTCGCTCCACAGGACTCCGTCATAGCGAAGCGGCAGTGTGATGAGCGGCGTCGGCCCGGCGGAGAAGGGTGCTTCGAGCATGAAGACGCGGTCGCGGACGGCGGCCTCGGCGCGGGCGTCGCCGGCATCGAGGGCCTCCACCCAGTACAGCGTAGCCGGGGCGTCGGCGCGCCAGGCCACGTCGCGCACGCCCGTCGGGACCGAGCCGCGTCCGCGGGGCACCTCTTCGGCCAGCGGCAGGTCGGCGAGCGTCTTGACGAGCCTTCCGTCACGGTCGCGCACCTCGATGCGGCGAGGGAAGCGGTAGGCGGGCACCAGATACGAAAACGGCTCGTGGATCGTCTCGATGAGCACGTATCGCCCGTCCGGAGAGGGCATCGCCTCGGCGATGAGCCCCGGCTCACCGAGCGGCGTCACTTCGCCGTCGAGTGAGACACGCACGACCTGCGAGGTCATGAAATGGGTGAAGAGCGCTTCGTCATGCCGATCCTTGAGCAGATCCCGGTACGTCCGCACGGGCGCGGCCTTGCCCACGTTTTCCTGAACATCCGGCCCTTCGGGCACGAGGGGCGCGGGCGGCGGCGCCCCCCGCCCCGGCGGCACGGCGCGGACGATGAGCGCCTGGCCGTCGGAGACCCACGCGAACGGAGCGCCGTAATAGACGTTGTTCACCGCCACGTCCGCGAGCCGCCGCGCCTGCCCCGTTGCCGCGTCGGCCACGTACAGATCGATGCGGTCGAGGCCGCTCACGGTGAAGGCAAGGCGTCGCCCGTCCGGCGACCACGCCACGTCGCCGATGCGGGCCTTCTCGGGCAGCCCGCCGACGACCTGCTCGCGCCCGTCGGCGAGCCTCCGGATCGTGAGGCGGTTGAAGGCGCGCGCCCGGCTCGGCCCGCTGTTGCGCGGGTTGATGCGCAACCCCGCCAGCCGGAGCTCCGGCTGCGCCAGTTCCTCGATCGACGGCAGGCTCGGCTGCTCCATCAAAAGCAGATGCGCGCGATCCGGGCTGAGATCGACCTGCGGCGTCACCGGCGCATCAACCAGGCGGGCCAGCGCCTCGGGCGGCGTCCGGTACCGCTCCTGCGCCGACGCCCCGGCGACGAGCCACCACAAACCCGCGAAAACGAGAAACAGCCGGAAAAAAGGGAGAAGACGGTTCATGACACGGAGAGGCTGAGTGAGGAGAGTCCTGTCAGAAAAAGCATCAGAGACGACGCATTCTCCACAATATAGAGAAAACACACCGGTTTGAAAGGAGCACGCAACCGAAGGGAAACCAGGCGAAAGAAGCCGCGCGCGGTCGAAGAGAAGTGCGGAAAGGACAAAAAAAGACATCCGGCCCCACCGCAAAGCCGGATGTCTTGATCTGAGCTACTACGTAACAACAGAAGATCCTGTCGTCGCGTGGGTCCAGTATCGGGATTGCCGCGGGAGAAATATGCCGGGCTTTCTTGAATTCGAATGTAGGGAAATGCCCCGCGTCCATGCTTCCTGCCGGGGTCTGGGAAAAAACCCCATGCCCGGTTGGGCCGAATCCCCATTTACGAACCGCTCCCTCCGGCGATATATTTATCACACCCTGCAGATGTAGGGTAAGGGGGTTTCAATAATGGGTGATCGGAATGGGTTCGTCCTTCGGGGCGGACCCATTCTGTATTTTTATGAGGTTTGCGCCCCCGGTTCGGTCATCCCTAAAAAAACGCTCGCCGCGTTGCCGATGGACGGCATGCGACGAGCGTCATGCGGGAGGAGCACAGGCGAAAGCAGCGCCGCATCAGGGCGACGCGACGAGGGCGCTCATGAGAAACCGCGCGGAGAGGGCGCGTACCGGCTCGCGGGTCGGTCGGCGCCGCGCACGGGCGGGCGAGGCGTCACGTACATCCACGACCCCGATACCGGCTCCGACTCTTCCTTCGACGCCGCCAGCGCTTCGCAGGCCATGTGGAGCCATTGGCGCGCGTCATCGTCGTGGAGCAGCGTGGAGAGCACGGCGCGGCGTTCGTCCTCGGGCAACGTGCCGGAGATAAAGGCCGCCATCGTATAATCGTCGAGCGTCGTGGTCGTCATCATCGAAAGATCCCTGAACGAAGGTGGAGGGGAACCGGCCAAGCGCGCGAGGCGCGAGTCGTTTTGCAGGTATCGGCTGCTCCGCCGATTTCTTTAAGCGAGGTCAACGAAGATGATGCCACACCCGCGAGACGGCTCCGCCGCGGTTTCTCGCCCGGACGCGCCGCCCGGCGTGCGGCAGTTTCGCCCGGGACGCGGCAAAGGCTGCCGCCGAGCCGCCATAAAAAAGCGGCGACTCCCTGTCGGAAGCCGCCGCCGTATCGGAAGCGAGAAGCGCAATGGCCGTCACTCGGAGCCGAGCACCGAGAGCCCCTGCTCGAAGACGATATCGACCGGGATGCCGGCCTCCGAGAGCCGGTCGAGGTCGGCCTGAAGCTCCGGACCGACCTGCGCATACTTTGCGACGAAGGCGGCCACGCCCTCGTAGTCGCCATCCCCCTGGAAACGGAGGATCTTCTCCGAGAGCGCATTCATCGCGTCGGTCATCTTGTCGAAGTTGACGCGGTACGTGCCCGTGTCGGCGTCGCGCTCGAACGCGCCCATCTCCTTGAAGAAATTGAAGCGGATCATGTTCGCCCGCCCGTGCGCACTCGAGGCGCCGAAGCGCACGGAGCGAAAGATGCCGGCGAGGAAGGTCGCGTAATTGTCCATCAAATCCACGTCGAGCTCGCCCGCCTCCTTGAGCTTCGAGACCATATACAGCCCGAGGATGTCCGCCTTGCCCTCTTCGAGCGCCGAAGCGTGCTCGCGAAGCGCCTGCCGCACGGTTCCCGCGCCGTCGAGCGTGTTTTTGATGCCGAGCCCGTGGGCCACTTCGTGAAACATCGTGTTGCCAAAGAACGCGTCGAACGTGATGTGATCGCGCTGATCCTCGGCGATGAGCACATCGGCGATCGGCACGAGGATCTTGTCGAACTTGGCCCGCATCGCGTTTTTGAGCTGAAGCCGGCGCGTGCCCTTCTGAAGCTGCACCTCCTCGTCGTTCGGCAGGTTGATGGCTATGGTCTTCGAACCTGCATTGCAGTCGCCCGCATAATAGATCACGTCGTAGGCGTTGAGGTCGGACTCGGAACCGGGCGTCTCCTGCTTGTACGCGGGCGGGACGGGCAATTGCTCCTGAAGCATGGGCAGGAGCTGAATGTACCGGGCGAGGCGCTCGCTCCATTCCCGGTCCTTGACGAGCACGTACGCCTCCGCCGACGCCTTGTATCCGAAGAGCTGATCCTCATACGTTTCGATGGGGCCGATGACCACGTCGATCGTGTTGTCCTTCATGTCCATCCACGCGAAGTCGCTCGGCTGATATTCGCTGTTGACGAGCGCCTCGGAGCGGAGTTCGAGGTAGTGTTTGAGGCCCGGCTCTTCGGCGAGCGCGGCGGCGGCGCGGAGCTGCTCGGAGGCCGCCTTCATGTGCGGCTCATAGGCCTCGTGATAGGGCACGGGGCGGAGCTGCTCGTCCTCATCGCGCACGACCACCGTGTACAGACTCTTGAGAGCCGGGTTCGCCTCGGCGGCGGCCTCGAACTCCTCCCGGGTCATGTTCTTCGGATAGAAATTCGCGCCCGGCGGCTTCGGCCCTACGCCTTCGATGAACGGCGCGTTGCCGTTGAGGCGGTCCCACGGTCCATAGTTGATTTCGGCGAACCGCTTGAGCGCCGGGTCGTCGATGGAGGCGAGCAGCGCGTCCCGGTCGCCGTATGCCTGTTGCCAGAAGACGGCATCCATCTCGTGGGCCGCGGCAATGAGGCGGGGGATCATCCGGCACTCGGCCTCCGAGAGCGCGCTCAGGTCGGTGGTCAACCGAAAACTCGTGTACTTGGCGAGCAGCGCCTGCGCCTCGGGGCTGCCCTGCGTGACGTCGTACATACCGGTGGGTTCGGGAAGGTTTTGATCGGCGAGAAATTCCCGGCACGAGAACGCGTCTTCGGGAGTATCTTCGGGGGGCGTCGCCTCGCAGGCGGCCAGCAAGAGCGCGCCGGAGAGACAAACCGTGCTGAGGAGGTGTTTCATCATGAACGTCGGGGAATGAGGCGAGAACGTCGTGTGGGTGTGGGCAGATTACCGCCGCCGGAGCCTCCTATCAAGGCCGAGCGAACGAAAACGCGGCAAACTCCGGAGGACGGCGCCTCACATCGACTCGAACGTGCGCGGCAGGCTTTCGTCGGTCAGAATGACGAAGTCGCCGAGGCCGCCGTATTGCTTCGCGTCGAAGGTGTGGAGGTCTTCGCTCGAACGCACGGCGATGTTGAGGATGCGCACGCCGGGGCGGTATCGCCGGAGGTGATCCGGCGTGCCGGTGCCCTTTTCGACGTGGAAGCCGCCAACCATGTGGAGCACGAGCGCACCGGGATGCCGCGTGAGGTAGTCGGCGATGGAGTAAGCCATCGTTGCATCCCAGAGGGACTGGGCGTCGAGCATGAATCCCATGGGCGCGTGCATGGGCGCAGCGGACTTCGAAGCGCGCGTCGTGTCGGCGTGCGTGGCCCCGGCCGTGGGCGCTTCGGTGGGCTTCGTGTGCCGGGCGGTGTCGCGCATGGCGGCCATTTCCGCCATCGAAGCGGCCATCAGGCTGTCCCACTTCGCCTTGTACGCGGGCGTCGCCGGCATGTACGGAAGCGGCGGAAGGTAGGCCTTCGCCCGGTCCGAGAGCGAGTCGAGCGAGGCCGGGCCGAGCCGGGTGACGCGATTCACGTACCGGCGCGGCGCATTCGCCGCGATGACGTCGAGCCCGTGCGCGCGGGCCAGCTCGACGAGCGGGCGATAGTCCGTCTCGTAATTCTTCCAGGGACGGCTCTCGGCCCGAAACGTCTTCTCCGTGATGAGCCCCGCCAGATATTCGTCGAGGATGAGTTGCGTGTCGCGGGCGAACTGTTCGAGCGAGAGCGCCACGGGACGAGAGGCCCCATACCGGGCATACGCCTCTTCGAGCAGCCGTTTCTGAAGAAAGTGCGCCACCGGATCGTTGTGCTCCTCACCGACGAACACCACGTCGACCGTGTCCATGGCGGCAAAGACCTCTTCGAGCGTGGCGGGCGTGCCGTCTGCCCGGTACACCCGGTAATGATCCGGCGTGATCTCGACCGAGTCGGCGGGGACGTTCTGAGCCAGAGCCGTGAAAAAGGGCGTCAGAAAAAGGCTCAGCAATAGCACCGTGCGCATGGGGAGTTTGGTCGCTGTTTGGGAAGGAAAGGGGAATGCGTTCGCGTCCGGGGTCAGGCTCGGGCCTCAGTGCCCCCGGCGGCGGCCCCCGCGGCGGCGGCCGCCCCGGCGATCTCCGCTCCCGTGGGGTCGAGACGGCTCGCCTTCTCCGGCGTCCTCAGCCTCCTCCGCCGGCTCCTCTTCCGCCTGCGGCTGCTCCGGCGCACGGTGCATGAGCTGGTGATACACGTCGTCGACGAGCATGGCAAAGAGTTCGGGCTCTTCCTGCGCCAGTTCTTCGACGAGGGGCACGAACCGCTGAAGTCGTTCGCGTTCGAGGTTGCTTTTCGTGCGGAAACGTTCTTCGAGGACGGCAATCATGCGCTCGGACACGCGCTTCTCGACGTCTTCCTGACTGGGGACGTTCATTTTTTCGAGGGCTAGGTCATATCGATGTGCGATGGCCAGCAACGCGCGTTCGTCTTCGAACGTCGCCAGGACGATCGCCGTGCCGGTCTTTCCCGCGCGCGCCGTGCGCCCGGACCGGTGAATGTAGTACTCCGGATCGTTCGGCACGTCGTACATGAAGACGTGGCTCAGATCGGAAATGTCGATGCCGCGCGCGGCCACATCGGTGGCGACGAGGAAGCGAAGCCGCCCCCGCCGGATGCGGTCCATCACCCGCTCGCGCGCGCGCTGCTGAAGGTCGCCGGTGATGCTGTCGGCGTCGTAGCCGTAATTTTTGAGGAACTGGGCCAGGTACTCGACCTCGCGCTTGGTGTTGGCGAAGATGATGGCCGACTCCGGGTTCTCTATCTCGATCAGCCGGACGAGCACGCGATCCTTCTCCATCGGGTCCACCTTGTAATACCGGTGTTCGATGGCGTCGACGCCGACCTGACCGGCGCTGAGCGAGAGGAAGCCGGGTTCGCGGAGAAACTCGCGGGCGAGGGCGCGCACCTTCGGGGGCATCGTGGCGCTGAACATGTACGATTGCCGCTTCTCCGGCAGGTACCGTTTCAATTGCCGCATGGCCGGATAGAACCCCATCGAGAGCATCTCGTCGGCCTCGTCGAGGATGAGCAGCCGGAGGGCGTCGAGGCGGAAGGTGCGACGTTCGAGGTGGTCGAGGATCCGGCCGGGCGTGCCGATGACGACCTGTGCGCCGTCTTCGAGCGCGCGGATCTGCGGCCCGTAGCGGACGCCGCCGTAGACGAGCGCCGCCTCCAGTCTCGGCTCGGCGCCGCTCATACGCACGAACTCCTCGTGGATCTGCCGCGCGAGTTCGCGTGTGGGCGTCAGGATGAGGGTCTGAGGAGCTTTGAGCTCGGGGTCGAGCAGTTCGAAGAGCGGCAGCAGAAACGCGCCCGTCTTTCCCGAACCCGTGCGCGATTGCACGATCAGGTCGCGTCGGTCGAGCAGGTAAGGGATGGCTTTTTGCTGAACCGGCATCAGGCGGTCCCATCCCGCCGCGTCGACGGCGGCGCGCACCCGTTCCGGCAAGGTGTCGATCGTGGCGTCGGGCAACGGCGCCTCCGGCTCCACGTAGGTTTTTTCGGCCTGTTTTTGCTTGGCGAGCTCCTGTCCGCGTGTGGTGAGGTCAATCACCCGTGTATACGGGCTTCCCGAATTCGAATCGTTCGGCATAACGTCGCTGTTTCCCTTTAAAAGTCCAAGGTCAGAGAGAGAACGCCGCCGGTCGCCGAACGATCCGCCTTCGCAAAAGACACACGATCACATGGCGAGGCCGCCGTCGACGTGGAGGACGTGCCCGGTGACGTAGTCGGCGGCGGATGAGGCGAGAAAGAGCACGGCGGCGGCCACATCTTCGGGGCGGGCGGGCCGTCCGAGCGGAACCGTGCCGAGCATGGCCTCGCGGGCGGCGTCGGTGAGCTTCGCCGTCATGTCCGTCTCCACATACCCCGGCGCGACCACGTTGACCGTCACGCCCCGGCTGCCGAGTTCTTTGGCGAGGCTCTTCGAAAAACCGATGATGCCCGCCTTCGAGGCTGCATAGTTCGTCTGCCCCGCATTGCCGACGACGCCGACGACCGACGAGAGGTTGACGATCTTGCCGCCGCGCTGCCGCATCATCGGGCGATAGACGGCCTTCGAAAAGTTGAAGACGCTCTTGAGGTTCGCCGCGATGACGGCGTCCCAGTCCTCCTCTTTCATCCGAAGCATGAGGTTGTCGCGGGTGATGCCGGCGTTGTTGACAAGCACATCGACGGATCCCCAGGCGTCGAGGACGCCCTTGACGGCGGCTTCGGCGGAGGCGGCTTCGGCGGCGTCGCCCTGAAAAACGAGGACCTCGACGCCCCGGCTTTCGAGGTCGGCGCGAAGCGCTTCGGCGGTCTCGGTCGAGGATCGGTACGTGAAGGCGACGCGCGCGCCGGCGTCGGCGAAGGCTTCGACGACGGCGCGGCCGATGCCGCGCGTGCCGCCGGTGACGAGCGTGTTCTTTCCGGTCAGATCAAGCTGCATGATCACGATTCCTGATGATCGAGAAGGGCGAGGACTTGTTCGGCGGCGCCGGCGGGGGCCGTCTCGACGTCGCGCCCGAGCGTGCGGCGGACGAGGCCCGTGAGCACCTTTCCCGCGCCGACTTCGACGAAACGGGCGGCGCCGTCCTCGCGCATCCGCACGAGCGTCTGCGCCCACTTCACGGGAGCCGTCAACTGATCGAGGAGGCGCGCCCGGATCTCCTCGGGGTCGGTCGTCGGCGCGGCGGTCACGTTCAGATACACGGGGCAACGCGGGGGGCGGATCTCGAGGTGGATGAGCCCCTGCGCCAGCCCGTCGCGGGCATGCTCCATGAGGGGCGAGTGGAAGGCGCCGCTCACGGGCAACGGAAGCGCCCGCCGCGCGCCGCGCGCCTTCGCCAGAGCAATGGCGCGATGCACGGCCCGGACGTCGCCGGAGACGACGACCTGGCCGGGCGCGTTGAAGTTTGCCGGGTGCACCACCTGACCGTCTTCGGAAGCCTCGAGGCACACGCGTTCGACGCTTGCGTCGTCCATGCCGAGGATGGCGGCCATCGTGCCGGGGCGCTTCTGCCCGGCCTCGGCCATGAGCCGCCCGCGCAGGCGCACGAGCCGCAAGCCGTCCTCGAAGGCGATCGCTCCGGCGGCGGCCAGCGCGCTGTACTCGCCGAGGCTGTGCCCGGCCGCCATGTCCGGCAAGCGGCCGGCGGCTTCGAGCACGGCCATCGCCGCGAGGCTGTGCACGTAGAGGGCGGGCTGCGTCACGTCGGTCTGTTTGAGCGCTTCGGCTTCGGCTTCGGCATCGCCGCCCGCACCGAACATCCGCTCGCTCAGCGGGAAGCCGAGCGCCGCGTCGGCGGCCTCGAAGCGGGCACGGGCCTCCGGAAAGCGTTCGTACAGATCCCGCCCCATTCCGACGTATTGCGAGCCCTGACCGGGAAAGAGAAAAGCCGTCTTCGACATGGTGAAGGTTTTGAAGCGGTTGCGTCCAATGATTGCGGGCTGCGAACCGGGTGATCTCCCGGCGCGGGATTATCCTTCGGCGACCATCTCGGCTTCCGCCGACGCCGCCACCTTGTCGCCGTCATAGGCCCATTTCACGTACATCGCGCCCCACGTGAAGCCGCCGCCGAAGGCCGAGAGCACGAGGTTGTCACCCCGCCGGAGTTCGTGCTCCCAGTCGTTGAGACACAGCGGGATGGTGGCCGCCGTCGTGTTGCCGTACCGCTCGATGTTGAGCATCACCTTGTCCTTCGTCAGGCCCATGCGGCGAGCCGTGGCGTCGATGATGCGGAGGTTGGCCTGATGCGGCACGAGGTAGCGCACGTCGTCGCCCGTGAGACCGTTGCGCGCCATCACCTCGACGGACACGTCGGCCATGCCTTCCACGGCATACCGGAAGACCTGCCGCCCCTGCTGATGGAGAAAATGCATCTTCTTGTCGATGGTCTCATGCGTGGGCGGGTTGAGGCTTCCACCAGCGGGCATGCACAGCAGATCCGCCTGCGCGCCGTCGATCTGCTCGATGGTGTCGAGGATGCCGTAGCCCTCGTCGGCGGGCTCGAGGAGCACCGCGGCGGCGGCGTCTCCGAAGAGCACGCAGGTGGTGCGGTCGGTATAGTCGGTGATGCTGCTCATCTTGTCCGCGCCGATGACGAGCACCTTCTCATGCCGACCGCTCTCGATGAAGCTTGCGCCGGTGGAGAGGGCAAAGAGGAAGCCGCTGCACGCCGCCGAGAGGTCGAAGCCCCAGGCCTTCGTTGCGCCGATGGCGTGTTGCACGAGACAGGCCGTGGCGGGAAAGAACATGTCCGGCGTGACGGTGGCGACGATGACGGCCTCGATCTCGGAGGCGTCGATGCCGCGTTTGCGAAGCAAATCCTTTGCGGCTTCGGCGGCCATGTAGGCGGTGGCCTTATCCTTGTCCCAGAGGATGCGTCGCTCCCGGATGCCGGTGCGGCTGCGGATCCACTCGTCGTTGGTGTCGACCATCTTTTCGAGGTCGGCATTGGTCAGGCGATCTTCCGGAAGGAAGCGCCCGACGGCGGTGATTGCTGCGCGTGCCATGTCTTCGACGGGTTTACGGTGGGTGGGTGGAGCAAAGGAGGGAGCGAGCGCCTCGGCGGGCGGCCTCAGCCGGTGAAGGCGGCGGCGATGAACCCGGCCACGTCCTCGCGCGCGGCCTCGGCGCCGGCGAGGACCATGCGCTCGACGGCGCGCGCCGACGATCCGCCATGACCGACGAGGACGTTGCCGGCCACCCCGAGCAACGGCACGCCGCCGAACTCCTCGTAGTCGAAGGACCGGAACGCTCCGCGCACGACGCGGGCGACGAGGGCCTGTTCCTCGGGGGCGAGTTTCTGCCGCTGCATCTCTCCCCCGATGAGCTTCGGCAAAACCGAGGCCACGCTCTCCCCGAGCTTGAGAATGATGTTGCCCACGAAGCCGTCGCATACGATCACGTCGGCGGTGTACGTGAGCAGGTCGCGCCCCTCGATGTTGCCCCGGAAGCGGAGTCCCGGCGTCTCGGCGAGGAGCTTATAGGCGGCCTTGGCCTGCTCGTTGCCCTTGCCCGGCTCCTCTCCGATGTTGAGCAGCGCGACGGTGGGGTGTTCGCGATGAAGCGTGCGCTCGGCATAGATGGCGCCCATCTGCGCAAACTGCACCAGATGCTCGGGCTTGCAATCGACGTTGCTGCCGACGTCGAGCACCACGGCGGGCTTCCGCTCCAGATTCGGGTAGAGGGTCAGCAGCGTCGGACGCGCGACGTTGGGCAGGCGGCCCAGGATAAAGAGGGCCGCCGCCATCACCGCGCCGGTATTGCCCGCACTGACGAAGGCGTCGGCCCGCCCTTCTTTGATCGCCCGGAGGCCGAGGTGGATCGACGAGCGCGGCTTGCTCTTGACCGCCGCCGTCGGCGCCTCGGCCATCCCGATGACTTCCGGCGCATCGACCACGGTGAGCTTCAGTGCCGGGGCGTCCTCATACCGGCCGAGTTCTTCACGCAGGCGCGCCTCGGGGCCGAACAGCAACACGTCGAGGTCGTCCGGCTCGCGCCGGCACGCCGCCACGGCCCCCTCGACGACCACCGCCGGCGCCTGATCCCCGCCCATCGCATCGACCGCAACTCGAATGCTCATAAACGATTCGGTTCGCTAAACGATCTGATTCTGACTTCACGGCGGGGCCTTTAGCGCCCGCGCGCGCCGGCGGCAAGATACGACGCCGCCGGTTGAAAGATAAAGAAACACGCTCTCACGGCGGCTGCGCCCGGTGTCGCGCAACCGCCGTGAGAGCGTGCCGGAGGCCAAACACAGCCTCGGAGTCGTTAACCGATCTCTTCGCGTTCGATCACCTGACGCCCGCGATAATGCCCGCAACTCGGACAGGCACGGTGCATCATCTTCGTGTCGCCGCAGTTCGGGCACTCCATCAGGTCAGGCGCTTTCAGGCGGCTGTAGTAATGCGCCCGGCGCGAGCGCGAGCGCGCCTTCGAATGCTTTCGTTTCGGATTAGCCATGGCTATACCTCAAAAAATTTATGTATGCAATGCCAAAAAGGTGGTCGAGGCAACGGTCGGCCCATCAGGGCTCGGGGACGTCGTCGGAGCGCAGTTGCCGGAGTGCTTCCCAGCGGGGATCGACCTCGCCCTCGAAGCCGAACTGCACGGGCAGTTCGAGTTCCTCGGCGCCCGGCGCCACTTTGCGCACCGGCACGGCCAGCAAAAGCGTGTCGCGCACCACGTCGGTCAGGTCGATCTCCGTGTCCGCCGGGGACAATGGCCGCACGTCCTCGCCGGAGGCTTCGAGTTCGGCCACCATGTCGGGGGGCGCGAAGAGCACGGTATACGCACCCTCTACGGGCCGGTCAAAGAGCACCAGGGTTCGATCACACTCCAGCGTAGCGACGGCACGGGCCGTCAGACGCACGAGCAGGCGATCCCGCTGCACATCCAGCCGCATCTCCACCCGGACGTCCCGGAACGCCTTCGGCTCGAGACCGAGCGCTTCGGCCTCCGGGCGCGCCTCCAGGAGGTGCACGCCGGGTTTCAAGGCAGCGACGTTGATCCGCAACATAATGCTTCTATCGGTAAAAAAGCAGGCTGCCGGATGGCAGCCTACTCGTGTCTTTCGCATCGCAGAGAAGCATCAACCAAGTTAGAAAACAGAGGTTTCCTTTTCAACCGGAAGAATCTCAACCTTTTACCGAAAAGTACGTGAAGGACACGCCCGAAAAGCCTGCCGTCCCCCTTCCGTTTCTTCTGTGAAATCGCGCCCAAAGCGCTTGAAGTTATACCCCGGAATGGTTACCATGCTACCGCGTTGCGAGGAAGTATGGCCTCCTGCTGAACACCCACAGCCGCCCCTCGAAAACCTGAGTCCTAGATCAGGTTTTTTGTGCTTTTGCCCCGCCATGTGCGCGTCGATGCCGTATGCTGGGTTCTTCTGCCCTGCGCCCGGTCTCTGCGCCGCCAGGCATTGCCGACCTCAAAGTAGCTCACCGACCTTTCATCCTTCGTCCGCCACAAATGTGGGTAAGTTGTTAATAACCTAACCTTACTCGCACGCGGTGTACCAGGGGAACGTCGGGGCTCAAGCACGCCGGGCATTGGACCTACCATGCCGCGCCGGAAACCCTACGGTAAGTTCTTTATAGCACGGTATTTGCGCACAATCGCGCCCTGTTGAAAACCTGTGCATGGATGTGGATTTCTTTTCATCATGCCCGGCGCTCCACAGGGCTGCCTGTGTCGAAATGTTGATAACTGGTGAATATGTCACCCGTAGGTGTTTTTTCGGAGCTTCGTTTTCCAGGCTGCCGCTCCTCGCTTCAATCCTTGGCACGTTGTACCGAGCCTGGCGCCTGTGCGCCCGGTTTTTTGCGTAGGCAGGTTCACAAGTATGGAGCAAAGCCCTGAATCGGTCTGGAAACAGTGTCTCGAGATCATTCGCGACAACATCAGCAGGCAAAGTTTCAAGACGTGGTTCGCCCCTCTCAAGGCGGTCGGTCTCGAGCAGGAAGGCGAGCTGACCAAGCTGACGGTCCAGCTTCCCAGCCAGTTCTATTATGAATGGCTGGAAGAGCACTATTTTGCCCTGCTTCGCAAGACCATCACGAAGGTCCTCGGTCCCCAGGGCCGGCTCTTCTACGATATCGTCATCGAGAAAGATGACGCCGAGACGGGCTATGAGGGCGCGTCGATGCAATTGCCCGCGCGTCGCCCCGCCAACGAACCGGCGGCCCCATCCTCTTCTTCTCCGCCGCCGGACCTTCCGCCGGTCACGCCGGGGTACTCGGCCCCGGGCACGGCCCCGTCCTTCAGCGCCGTGCCCGGCTCCCCCACCGAGCCCATTGCAAACCCCTTTGTCATCCCGGGCATCCGCAAGGCCGACATCGACAGCAAGCTCAACCCGAACTATACGTTCGAGCGCTTCATTGAAGGGGACTGCAACCGCCTGGCCCGCAGTGCGGCGCTGGCCATCGCACAGCAGCCCGGCGCGACCAGCTTCAACCCCTTTCTCGTCTACGGCGGGGTCGGTCTCGGGAAGACGCACCTCATCCAGGCCATCGGCAACTACCTCAAAGCCAACCGAAAAGCCGAGTCGGTCCTCTACGTTTCCAGCGAGCGCTTCACCACGGAGTTCGTCCAGGCGATTCAGAACAACCGGGCCAGCGACTTCTCTCTCTTCTATCGTCAGATCGACCTGCTCATCATTGACGACGTGCAGTTCTTCGGCAAGAAAGAGAAGACCCAGGAAGAGTTTTTCCACATCTTCAACGCGCTCCACCAGAGCGGCAAGCAGATCGTGCTCTCGGCGGACCGCCCCCCGCGCGACATCCAGGGTATCGAGGAGCGACTCCTCTCCCGCTTCCAGTGGGGACTCTCCGCCGACCTCCAGATGCCCGAACTCGAGACCCGCATCGCCATCCTGAAACGCAAGGCCGAAGACGACGGCATCGTCATCAATGATGAGATCATCGAGTTCGTCGCCCATCACATCAAGAGCAACATCCGCGAACTCGAAGGCGCGTTGATTCGCCTGCTCGCCCATGCCACGCTTCACAAACGCGAGATCGACCTGCCCCTGGCCAAAGAGGTGCTCCGCGACCTGATCAAGGATGCGCGCGTCAGCCTGACCATCGAGCAGATCCAGAACGTGGTGTGCGACTATTTCGGCATCCCGGAGGATCTCGTACGCGCCAAAACGCGCAAGCGCGAGGTGGTGCAGGCGCGCCAGGTGGCGATGCATTTCTGCAAAAAGCTCACCCAGCACTCCCTCAAAACGATCGGGCTGCACTTCGGAGGACGCGACCACTCAACCGTCATCCACGCCTGCCAGAGCGTCCAGAATCAGATCGAGACCGACCCCAAGTTTCGAGACATGATCGAGGAGATTCACCATAAGATCGAGGTCCGCAGCCGCTGACGGAAGCGCGGGCGTCGGCGAAGCCTGCTTTTTTCGGACGTCTGAGGATCTTCGGAGTGGTTTTTGATTAAGACTTAGGCGCGCCCTTCTCTCTCCTCGTCGCCGTGCGCGCCGGGCGACGGGCGCCGCGGCCGGAAAGCTCGCGCCCCGGGTGGATTTGTGGGGCCGGTCGTGCGTAAATTACGCCCCCTTTTCACGAGACCACACGCAAGCCATGAAGTTCACCGCCTCCAGTGCTGAACTCCTCAAAGCGCTGACCACGGTCAGTGGAGCCGTTCCCTCGAAGAGCACGCTGCCGATCCTCGAATGCATCCTCTTCGAGCGGGATGACGACATGCTCCAGCTCAGCGCAACCGACCTGGAAATCTCGATTGTAAAGCGCATGAGCGTGCCTTTCGAGAGCAACGGCACCGCCGCCGGCAACCGGATCGCCGTGCCGGCCAAGCGCCTGCTCGACACCCTCCGCGCCTTGCCCGACCTGCCCATCGTGTTCACCGCCGACGATCAGTTCAACGTCACGCTGCGCACCGATCAGGGCCACTACAAGATGGTCGGCCACGATGGCGCGGACTATCCCGCGCTGCCGGAACTCTCGGGCAACGTGCGGATCGAGACGGAAGGAAAGCTGCTTCGCCGGGCGATTCAGAAGACCCACTTCGCGGTCAGCAAGGACGCCCTGCGTCCGGCCATGATGGGCATTTATTTCCAGATCGGCGCGGATCAGGGGCGGGCCGTCGCCACGGACGGCCACCGACTGGTGAAGCTGACGCTCAGCGAGATGACCAGCGCCGCGCCGGTCGAGTTCATCGTGCCGGAAAAAGCGATGACGCTGGCCGGGCGCATCGCCACCGACGCTGCCTGCACCATCACCGTCGGTGAGGGCTATGCCGGCTTCGACTTCGGCCACTCCCGCGTGCTGGCCCGCCTGATCGACGAGGCCTATCCCAATTACGAAGCCGTAATTCCGGTCGAGAACGACCGTCGGCTCGTGGTCAACCGCGACGCCATGCTGGCCGCCGTCAAGCGTGTGGGGCTCTATTCCTCGAGCATGACCAACCAGATCCGCCTCTCGCTCAAGTCCGATCAGGTCGAAATTTCGGCCGAAGACATCGAGCGTTCCAGCGAAGCCCGCGAGACGGTCCTGTGCGAATACGACGGCGAGGACATGGTGATCGGCTTCAACGCGCAATACCTGACCGAAGTGCTGAGCAACATCGATTCGGAGGAGGCAACCTTCGAGTTCAGTTCCCCCAACCGCGCCGGGGTGGTGACGCCGCACGAGCAGCACGAAGGCGAAGAAATGATGATGCTCATCATGCCGGTGATGCTGAACACGTATGCCTGAACCCGCTCACTCCGTCCCTTCTTTCGAACGCTCGGCCTCGCGGGGGCCGGGCGTTTTTTGTGGGGTCCTCGTAAGCACCGGCCTCACGGCGCGCCCCGGGCAGACGAGGCGCGAAGCCTCCGGAGCATCTCGCGGGCCTCGTCCATGCGGCTCCCCTGCCCGTTCACCACGGCCTCGAACGCCGCCTCGGCTTCAGAGAGGTTGCCCTGCGCCAGATAAATCTTTCCGAGGAAGAACTGCGCCTCCAGATAGAGGAAAGTGTTCGGCTCCTCCATTTCGACCACCTTCTTGAGGTAGCCGGCGGCCTCGCGGAGCCGCTCCGCATCATAGTGCGGAAAGAGCCCGAGGGTAGACGTGCGCGCTTCCCCGAGCGCATCCATGGCCCGGAAGTACAGGCTGTCGGCGGGGCCGGTCATGAACCCCCCGTTTCCGGAGCGCACGTGGAGGCCATAGAACGCGCCCGCATCCTCGTCGAGGTGAAGGGTGCGGTCCAGGGCAGGGCGCGAGGCTTCACTGATGACGAAGAGCACACCATAGAGCGCGACGAGGGCCAGCGACGCCGCCACGGCCCAGCGCGCCGGGAGGCGGGCCAGCCGGTGGAGACGCGCCGGACGTCGGGAGGCGCGGTCGGCCACGCGGCGCGGTTTCGGCGGGCGGAGCGCGGGGGGACGTTCGCCCTCGCCCGGCGGCTCCAGGGTGTATCCGGCCAGCCGCTCGAACTGGGCAACGGCATCGCTCGCCGCCTCTAACTCCCGCATCCTCCGCTCGAAGATTCCATACCGTTCGCGGAGCGCGGCGTCGTTTTCCAGCGCGGCCTCGAGGCGAGCGAAAACCCCTCGGAGGCCCTCGGGCATCGGATGGCTTTCCAGGAAACGCATCGCCACGTAGTAGGCCAGCACCGAATCGCCGGGCGGCTGTCCGGCGAACGCCTGCGCCTCCTTCACCAGGTTCTCGAAGGCGCGAACCCCCGCGAGCAACTCGGACAGTTCCGGATGCGAAGCAACGTAGGCATCCACTTCGCTCCGCTCTTCCGGCGAGAGTTCGCTGTACAACAGAATTCTTTCCTCGATTGGCTTCATGATTCAGGAGCCTGGTTGATTGGCCCAGAGCCTATCCATGCGCGCGGCTTTTCTTCGGGGCGCCCGTGCCGTTGTCCAAAACATGCGACGGCAGGGAAACCGTTCGTAAATCCGTTCTCCCCCGGCACGATGCGCTGCGCCGCAGGGGGGGACGGCGTCCTTTCGCGATCTTGTGCGCGGCATGGAGTTGAGCGTAAGGGATACGGTGGCAAAAGTCTTTCCTCCCTAAAACACAAAGCATCATACAGCCATAACCTCCTTAACCAAAAGTTCAAACTTCTTCCTCCTCCATCAGCGCGCGGAGCGCCGGGTCGGCCTGCAATCTCCTGCGGGCCTTGTTCACATACGCGCGAATGATGGGAAGCTCCTTGTCGGTTGCCGCGCCGATTTCGGGATACGACAGTCCCTCGACGAAACGCAGGGTGGCCACCTCTTGCAAAGACGGAGGCAGGCGCTCGATGGCCCCCAATATCGCCAGTAAAATCATCCCCCGATCATAGGGCTCATGATAGACGAGCGGGACCGTGCGATCCGGATCATCGATAGAGAGATGTTTCCGGCGACGCGTCACATAGTTGAGGTACGTGTTCTTACAGATCACGCTCACCCAGCTGGCGAAGGGGGCATCACACTCCAGGCGGTCGCGGCTTCGTTCGATCTTCTGATACGTCGATTCCACGAGGGTGTCAAAATCCGACGCGTGGTAGCCGGGATCGCGCATGAACTTGAGCAGGTAGTACCGCCGCACGTAACAGTACGTCCACAGATCCATGATGCGGCGCGAGGGCTCCGCTTTGTCTTCACACCACCGTTGGAAGGCCTCGTTCGCCCGAACGATGTCGTTCAGGTGAAAGGGTAGATGCGAAGCGACGGCATCGAGCGAACGGAGTGCTTGCGAGGGAATCATAGGCTACTACCGAGAGCCGAGCCGGTCAAAGTGGGTGGGGTAGGAGCAGGGAAACCGGCCGGGCCATCACAATATACAAAGACGGGGCTACATCGTGCGCAGGCATTCCCGAGAAGCGCCCGGGCAGCGACGAGACCCTCGGAGACCACCCGCCGGGCCTTCTCGGGGCAGACAAAAGCCCCGGCGTTCCGTCAAGATTGAGGGAATATTCCCCCCGGGGGAAAACTTGAAGGGGCCGTCCCGCGTGTTACGGCCATCGAGCGATTCGGGGCCCCGGTCAGGGATGCGGGAGCGCCCCGGCAGGGTTTGACAAAAGCCTCGGAAGGTCGTATTTTGCGAGACTGGCGTCCCTCTCGACGCCGATCATGAAACGCCGAGGCCGTCCGCCTCACCGAGAGATCCTCATCCGGTCGATTTCGCCCGGATATTTTTATGATAGAGCGCCCGGCGCCCCGCCTTTTCGGTGGAAACGGCGCCCGCAGCATGAGCCGGAGATTCTCATGGATGCCAACAGCTTCAAGACCTACAGCCCCAAAGCCGGCGAGATCGAACGTCGCTGGCACATCATTGACGCCGAGAACCAGATCGTCGGTCGCCTCGCTTCGCGTGTGGCGACGATCCTTCGCGGCAAGCACAAGCCGGGCTATACCCCGCACCTCGACACGGGGGACTTCGTCATCGTCATCAACGCCGACAAGGTTCGCTTCAGCGGCAAGAAGGAGACGGCGAAGCAGTACTTCAGCCATAGCGGGTACCCCGGCGGCGTCAGTCTGCGAACGCCGAAGGAGATGCGCCGGCGTCGCCCGAAGTTCATCGTGGAGAACGCCGTTCGCGGCATGCTTCCGAAAGGTCCGCTCGGCCGCCAGATGTTCAAGAAGCTGAAGGTCTACGCGGGAGCCGAGCATCCGCACGAAGCACAACAGCCCCAGGAGCTCACGCTCTGAGCTTTCTCCAAAGATCATTGACCCATCACGTTATACTTCCAGGCTAAAAAATGGCAGCACTGGCTCAATATAACGCCGTTGGACGCCGCAAGACCTCCGTCGCCCGCGTCTACCTCCGCCCGAACGGAAGCGGCAAGATCATCGTCAACAAACGCGATATCGAAACGTACTTTCCGCTCAAGTGGCGACGCAACGTCATCCAGGCCCCGTTCGGAGCGACCGGGACGCAGGGACAATTCGACGTCGTCGTCAACGTGAAGGGCGGCGGCCTCACGGGACAGGCCGAGGCCATCCGGCTCGGCATCGCCCGCGGCCTCGTGGCTTTCAACGAAGAACTGCGCAAACCGCTCCGCGACGCCGGCTATATGACGCGCGACCCGCGCATGGTCGAGCGCAAGAAGTACGGACAGCCCAAGGCGCGCAAGAACTTCCAGTTCTCGAAGCGTTAATCCTACGGAGCCGGTTCGTCATTCGGGCCGGCTCTCTGTAGCTATCACACATACGGCCTGATGCGCTGTGGGGTGACTGCACCGGCAGTTTCACGGCGCAGGCGAGGGCCGTAGCGGCTCTTAACCCAACCCTCTGACCTCATGAGCGATACCCAGGACGTCCAGCAAGCCCAATCGTCGACCCACCGGGTCACCATCGAACAGCTGCTCAAGGCCGGCACCCATTTCGGGCACCTGACCAGCCGTTGGAATCCGAAGATGAAGTCGTACATCTTCATGGAGCGCAACGGCATCCACATCATCGACCTGACCCAGACGCAGAAGCTGCTCGACAGGGCCGCCGATGCCGCCACCCGCTTCGCCCGCCGGGGCAAGAAGATCCTTTTCGTGGGCACCAAGAAACAGGCCCGCGAAATCATCCGCCAGCAGGCCGAGGCATGTCATTCCCCCTACGTCGTCGAACGCTGGCTCGGCGGAACGCTGACCAACTTCCAGACCATTCGCCAGAGCATCCGCCGCATGGAGGAGCTCATCAAGATGGAGGAAGACGGCACGCTCGATCAGCTCAAGAAGAAAGAGCGCCTGATGAAACATCGCGAGCGCTTGAAGCTGGAAAAGGTGCTCACGGGCATCAAGGACATGGCCCGCCTGCCCGGCGCGCTGTACATCGTGGACATCAACCGCGAACACATCGCCGTCAAGGAGGCGCGCAAACTCGGCATCCCCATCATCGCGATGGTCGACACGAACTGTGATCCCGACCTCGTGGACTATCCCATCCCGGCAAACGACGATGCCCTGAAGTCGATCGAACTGGTCACTTCGGTCATTGCCGGCGCCGTGAGCGAGGGGCACAAGGAGAAACAGATCCAGGAGGAGACGGCCAAGGCGGAGAAGGCTCGGATCAAGATGGAGGCGGAAGCCCAGAAGGAAGCCGAAGCGAAAAAGAAGGCTTCCTCCAAGAAAAAACCCCGGAAGGGCGCTGCGCCGAAAGAAAAAGAAGGAGCCACCGCCGAAGCAGCCGCGCCGAAGCAGCCCGAAGCTCCCACGGAGACGACGCCCGCAGAGGCCGAAGCTCCGAAAAAGGCCGAGGCTTCCGGCGAGCCCGCAAAAGAAGGCTGATCCTTACACGGTCCCGACTTCTTGAAACAGCGGAGGGTTGGGCGAAACCGCGCCTGGTCCTTCCGCCTCTTCGATCTCGCAAGAACGTATTTCCCATAGAAGCTATGACTATCACGGCAAAAGACGTTAAGCGCCTGCGCGACATCACCGGCGTCGGCATGATGGATTGCAAGCGGGCGCTTCAGGAAGCCAACGGCGACTTCGAGGCCGCCATCGACATTCTCCGGAAGAAGGGCCAGAAAGTGGCCGCCAAGCGCGCCGACCGCGAGGCCAACGAGGGCCTCATCATCACCGCGTGCACCGACGACCATCGCGCGTGCGCCATGGTCGAACTCAACTGTGAGACGGACTTCGTGGCGCGCAATGAGGACTTCCAGGCGTTCGGACAGGAGGTGGCCGCGCTCGTGCTGCGCGAGCGCCCGGCCGACCGCGAGGCGCTGCTCGCGTTGCCGTTCAAAGACGGCCGCACGCTCGGCGAGGCGTTGACGGACCTCACCGGCAAGATCGGCGAGAAGATCGACGTCCGGCGCTTTGCCGTGGTGGCCGCCGATGAGGGCCGGGTAGTCTCGTACATCCATCCCGGCGCGCGCCTCGGCGTGCTCGTCGAGGTGGTCGGCGAAGGCGACCTGGAAACGGCGGGCCGCGACGTGGCGATGCAGGTGGCCGCGCTCAACCCGATCGCCCTCACGCCCGAGGACGTGCCGGCCGACGTGCAGGAGAAAGAGATGGAGATCGCCCGCGAGGCCGCCCGCAACGAGGGCAAGCCCGAGCACATCATCGACAACATCGCCCGGGGCAAGCTGAAGCGCTTTTTCAAGGACAACGTCCTCATAGAGCAGCCCTTCGTCAAGGATGCTTCGATGACGGTGAAAGAGATGCTCAAGCAGGCCAACGCCCGGGTGAAACGATACGTCCGCTTTGCTCTCGGCGGCTGAGCCCGACGCCCGGCCGACACCATACAAGGGCGCGTTTCGCAGCATGCGGGGCGCGCCCTTTTTTGAAGCCGACATCCCGCGCGCCCTTTTGCAAAGAACCCGCCCAGGCTGTAGCTTCCCGCCATCCATGAAAGAAGAAACGTCGCACATGCCCAACGGCTCGACCGAACGGAACCCCTCCCTGCGCTACCGACGCGTGCTGCTCAAGCTCAGCGGCGAGGCGCTTCTGGGATCGAAAGCCTACGGGATCGATGCGGAGATGCTCTCGCTCTACGCCACCGAGATCAAACAGGTGGTCGAGGCGGGGGTGGAGATCGCCATCGTCATCGGCGGGGGGAACATCTTCCGGGGCGTGAACGCCTCGGCGGGCATGACGCGCGCCCACGCCGACTACATGGGCATGCTTGCCACGATGATCAATGCGATGGCCCTGCAGGATGCGCTCGAACAGACCGGCGTGTGGACGCGCCTGCAGTCAAGCATCAAGATGGAGGAGATCGCCGAGCCGTTCATCCGGCGGCGCGCCATCCGCCACCTCGAAAAGGGCCGCGTGGTCATCTTCGGGGCGGGCACCGGCAACCCGTACTTCACCACGGACACCGCCGCCGCGCTCCGCGCGCTCGAAATCGACGCCGAGGTCATCCTCAAGGGCACCCGCGTCGACGGCATCTTCACGGCGGACCCCGAGAAGGACCCCACGGCGGAGCGGTTCGAGACGATCTACGGCGACGAGGTGATCCGGCGGGGCCTGCGCGTGATGGACCTGACGGCCTTCACGCTGTGCCAGGAATCCCGCAAACCGATCATCGTGTTCAACATGAAAACGTCGGGCAACCTGATGCGGATCGTTCGGGGCGAACCCATCGGCACGCTGGTCCACTGGAACGGAACGGAAGCCGAACCGGCCCGCTGACCCGGCCCGCTGACCCGTTCGTCCGCCCTTGCCCACGAAACCGTAGTCCGGAGGTCGCACATGCTACACGAAGACATCGAGCTGATTCTCGAAGACGCCGAGGAGCACATGGAAAAGACGCTGGAGCACCTGCGTCATGAGTTGAGCGCCATCCGCGCCGGGCGCGCCACACCGGCGATGCTCGAGAACATCCGGGTGGATTATTACGGCACGCAGACGCCGCTCAACCAGATGGCCAGCGTCAGCGCGCCGCAGCCCGACCTCCTCGTGGTCCAGCCCTGGGACCGCTCGGCGCTCAACGACATCGAAAAAGCCATCATGGCGGCCAACATCGGGCTCAACCCGTCGAACGACGGCAACATGATCCGCATCCCCGTGCCGCCGCTTTCGGAGGAGCGCCGGCGGGACCTCGCCAGGACGGCGCGCCACCGGGGCGAGGAAGCCAAAATCGCGATCCGGAACATCCGTCGTCACGCCAAGGACGAGATCAAGAAAACCCAGAAGGAGGAGCACCTCCCGGAAGACATGCGCTTCGAGGGCGAGGAGCGGCTCCAAAAACTGACCGACCGCTACATCGAGAAGGTGGACACGCTGCTGCATCACAAGGAAGCAGAGATCATGGAGGTCTGAAGCGCAGAGGCGGGCGCTCGCCCCTCGCGAAACAAGTCGCCCGAATGCGCATACTGACAGCGACTGACCCCTCCCGGAGAGGTGCCCGAGCGGCTTAAGGGGCACGCCTGGAAAGCGTGTGTACCGGCAGACCCGGTACCGTGGGTTCGAATCCCACCCTCTCCGCATCGAAGAGCCGGAATGCGCGCGCACTCCGGCTCTTTCGTTTCCGGTCCGAGCATGGCTTCGGCCCGACTTTTTCGAACGCGAACCTTGAACCGCAGACCTATGATTTCGAGCATGACGGGCTTCGGGCGCGGAACCGCCGAGGCGAAAGGCATCACGGCCTCCGTGGAGATGCGCTCGGTGAACAGCCGGTATTGTGAGGTGTCCGTGCGCATGCCCCGCTCGCTCGCCGAATACGAGAGCGAGATCCAGAACCTCATCAAAAAGGCCTTCGCGCGTGGACGCCTGAGCGTGAACGTTCAGGTGGAGCAGGCGCTCGACGACGCGCTGCCCGTCCGCGTGGACCCGAAGGCCGCCCGCGCCTACGGACGCCTCCTCGAGACGCTCCGGGACGCCGCCGGCATCGACGAGCCCATCCGCATGGAGCACCTGCTCAAGTTCTCGGAGGTCTTCCTGCCCCCCGAGGAGACGCCCGCGAAGGCCGAACGCGCATGGGAGGTCATCCGCGCGGCGCTCGACGAAGCCGTCGCGGCGATGCGGGCCATGCGGCGGCAGGAGGGCCGGGCGCTCGAAGCCGACCTCAGGCTCCGCATCGACACCATCGAGCAACGGCTCGACCACGTCGAAACGTCCGCTCCGGAACGCATCGAACAGGCGCGCGCGCGGCTCACCGAGCGCCTCGAAGCCTTCTTTCACGACGAACGGCTCAACCGGGAACGGCTCGAATTCGAAATCGCGCTCCTCGCCGACAAGCTCGACGTCACGGAGGAATGCGTCCGGCTCCGCTCCCACCTTGCGCTCTTCCGCGAAGCGCTCGGAAGCGACGAGCCCGTCGGGCGAAAGTTGAATTTTCTCGCGCAGGAGATCAACCGGGAGATCAACACCATCGGCTCGAAAGCAAACGACGCGGCCATCGCCCACCTCGTGGTGGAGATGAAGGAGGAGCTCGAGAAGATCCGCGAACAGGTGGAAAACACGGAGTAGGCCGTCGCCCGCATGAGTCAGAGAAAGATCATCGTCCTCACCGCGCCGAGTGGATCCGGCAAAACGACCATTGCGCGACGGGTGCTCGAAGCCTTCCCCGAGATGCGCTTCTCGGTGTCGGTCACCACGCGCCCGCCCCGTCCCGGCGAGCGAGACGGCGTGCACTACCATTTCATCTCCGAAGAGGCGTTCCGCCGCCACATCGCCGCGGGCGATCTGCTCGAATACGAAGAGGTGTACCCGGGGCGTTTTTACGGGACGCTGGCGAGCGAAGTGCGGGACGCCGCAAAGAAAAACCCCGTCCTGCTCGACATCGAGGTGAAGGGCGCCGAAAACGTGAAGAAGATCTTCGGCGACGATGCGCTGGTCATCTTCATCCGTCCCCCCTCGCTGGAGGTCCTGGCCGAGCGGTTGCGGCGGCGGAACACGGAATCCGAGGAGACGCTCCGCCACCGTCTCGAACGCGCCGCGCACGAACTCGAGTACGCCGACCGTTTCGACGCCGTGGTGGTGAACGACGACCTCGACCGCGCCACCGAAGAAACCATCCGTCTCATCCGCTCGTTTTTGGAGCGCTGACGTCCGTTTTGCCGCCTGTCCCCTTTCCGAGAGACGCCATGCCCGACCCCGTCGAAGATCAGCCCTTGAAAGGCCGGAAGCTCCTCCTCGGCGTCACCGGCGGCATCGCGGCGTACAAGGCGGCGACGCTCGTGCGGCTCTTCAAGAAAGCCGGCGCGGACGTGCAGGTGCTCATGACGCCGGACGCCGGACGCTTCATCACGCCGCTGACGCTCGGTACGCTCTCCGGGCGCGAGGTGCTCATCGAGATCTTTCCCGACAACGAGGACGGGACGTGGACGAAGCACGTCGAACTGGGGTTATGGGCCGACCTGTTCGTCGTCGCTCCGGCCACGGCGCAGACCCTCGCCCGGCTCGCCCACGGCTTCAGCGACTCGATGCTCACGGCGACGGCGCTGGCGGCGCGTTGCCCGATGCTCGTCTGCCCGGCGATGGACCACGACATGTACCTCCACCCGGCCACACAGGCCAACCTGGAGCGGCTGCGCTCGTACGGCTATGAGGTGATGCCGCCGGGGTTCGGCGCGCTCGCGAGCGGCCTCGTCGGGCACGGGCGCATGCCGGAACCGGAAGAGATCTTCGCCCGCGTCGTGGAAAAGCTGTCGGCGCGCGGGACTTCGCTCGAAGGCATGGAGGTGCTCGTCACCGCCGGGCCCACGCGCGAGGCGCTCGATCCCGTGCGCTTCCTCACGAATCACTCGACCGGCAGCATGGGCTTTGCGCTGGCCGAAGCCGCCGCCCGGCGCGGAGCCCGCGTCACGCTCGTCAGCGGCCCCTCGACGCTCGACACCCCCCCCGGCGTCACCCGCGTCGACGTGGTCACCGCCGAGGAGATGCACGCCGCCGTTCAGGCGCGCAAAGACGCCGACCTCGTCCTCATGGCTGCCGCCGTGGCCGACTTCACCCCGGAGACGACCGCCGCCTCGAAGCTCAAAAAGTCCGGCGACGCGATGACGCTCCACCTCCGCCCGACGCCCGACATCCTCGCCGCGCTCGGCCGCGAGAAGCGCCCCGGACAGACACTCGTCGGCTTCGCCCTCGAGACCGACGACGGCCTCGCCAACGCCCGACGCAAGCTCGAAAGGAAGAACCTCGACTGGATCGCGCTCAACAATCCGAAAGAGGAGGGCGCGGGCTTCGGCGTGGGGACGAACCGCGTCACGCTCCTCCACCGGAGCGGCCGCACCGAAGCCCTGCCGCTGATGCCGAAACGCGCCGTCGCCGAGGCCATCCTCGACCGCGTCACGGCAGCGATGCACGCCGACGTCCCCGAAAACTCCTGAGCCCCTTCGGGCCCGGCGTTTAGTGCTCCATCGGAAGCCCTTTGGCCATCCACCCCATCATGTCGCCTTCCATGTGGGCGAGGTTCGAGAAGCCGTTCTTCTTCAAAATGTCGGCGGCGATCCCCGCGCGGCGACCGCTCCGGCAGTACAGAATGATTTCCTTGTCCTTGTACGGCGCGAGTTCGTCGAGGTGGGCGGGGAGGTCGGTGTGCGGGATATTCCTCGCGCCCGGCACGTGGCCCTGGGCGAACTCGGCGGGCGTCCGCACGTCGAGGATGAGCACGTCCTCCCGGGGCGTCTCGCGGAGTTGGAGCACCTGCTCCTGCGTCACTTCGCGCACGACGACCGGCGCTTCCGCCGTCGCCGTTTCGGACGATGGTGCGCCGGAGTTCGCGCCGCTGCGGCACGACGTGCCGAGCACGAGGATCGAGAGGAACAGAAAAGGGACGAGTCGTCTGGTCATGGTGGATGGCGGGGTATGGTGGAAATAAAACGTTGGATTCGGACGAGTATACGCCGGACGGGCCGGATGCTTCCATGACGAAGTCACGAAAGCTGTGGATACGCCGTGCAAAAGTGGTGCATAAAAATTGCTGCGCCGCGCGCGCGCGGCCTTGAGGTACCGCCGCCGCGCGCCTAGTTTACGGACCTTCCCCACCACCCCGCGCCTCATCATGCCGACGCCCCTGCAGACCTTGCGCGCCGCCCTCCGATACGAAATGGCCCTCGGGGGTCCGTTCGTCCCACTCGTCGCGCCCGAAAACGTCGCGCCGGCATCTCCCCACCCATCGTCCGAAGCCGCCATGCCCACGCACGACCTTTTCGGCAACCCCATCGATCCGAGCCGGGACCCTGCCCGCTCGCCGTATGAACGCATCGAGGCGTTGATCCCGGAGGACTCCCCGCTCCGCGCCATGAAGACGCTCGAGGAGGTGGAAGCATATGCCCGCACCCACGTCCTCACCCCCATCGACGAAGCGCGGCAAAACCTCGTCTTCGGCGTCGGCAATCCGCACGCCGACCTCATGATCATCGGCGAGGCGCCGGGGGCGGACGAGGACCGTCGGGGGGAACCGTTCGTGGGCCGCGCCGGTCAGTTGCTCAACAAAATCCTGGCGGCCGTCAACTTCAGTCGGGACGAGGTCTACATCACCAACATTCTGAAGAGCCGTCCGCCCGGCAACCGCGATCCGCTGCCCGAGGAGACGGCGGCTCACCTCCCGCTCCTGTACAAACAGATCGCCCTCGTAAAGCCCAGAATTCTGCTCGCCGTGGGCCGCACGGCCGGAAACGCGCTTCTCGGGCGAAAGGCGTCGCTGGCGTCGCTCCGGGGCAAGTTCCACGACTTCCACGGCCTGCCGCTCATGGTGACGTACCATCCGGCGGCGCTGCTTCGCAATCCGCAGTGGAAACGTCCGACGTGGGAAGACGTTAAGCTGCTTCGTACCCGATACGATCAGCTCGTGGGCTGATGCATCCGACGTGAGAGGCACTCCGGCATGGCGGATCAAGACGATTTTCAGCAGCGGCCCTTCAACATCGACGAAGAGGGCCGGCCCTATCCGATCGAGAAATTGGTCGGCAGCGGACGGCGTCGCACGCGTCCGCCGGGAGGCGGAGGAGCGGGCGGCTCGTCCGGGCGCGTCCCCCCGCAGGCCGTCGACGTGGAGCAGTCGGTGCTCGGAGCGATGCTCATCGAGCAGGAGGCGATCCCCCGCGCCATCGAGATCCTGCAGCCCGACGCCTTCTACATCCCGAAGCATCAGAAAATCTACCTGGCCGTCCTGAGCCTCTTCGAGCGCGGCAACCCGGTGGATCTCATCACGCTGACGGAAGAGCTCAAACGCCGGAACGAGCTTGACGACGTCGGCGGGGCGTACTATCTCTCGGAGCTGACCACGAAGGTGGCCTCGGCGGCCAACGTCGAGTATCACGCGCGCATCATCGCCGAGAAATCGCTTTTGCGCAAGATGATCGAGACGATGACCGCGCTCATCGGGCAGGGATACGACCCCGGCGCGGACGCCTTCGAGTTGCTCGATCAGGCCGAGTCCGAGATCTTCCGCATCTCGGAGACGCAGCTTCGCAAGGCCGCCACGTCGATGAACGAGGTGCTCAAATCGACGCTGGCGCAGCTCGAGGCCATCCACGGGCGCGAGGGGGGCATCACCGGCGTGCCGAGCGGCTTCTCCCGCCTCGACGACATGACCGGCGGCTGGCAGAACTCCGACCTCATCATCATCGCCGCCCGGCCGTCCATGGGCAAATGCCTCGGCAAAGGCACGCTCGTGATGATGTACGACGGCACGCTCAAACCCGTCGAAGACGTCCGCGTGGGCGACCGGCTGATGGGCGACGACTCCACCCCGCGCACCGTGCTCTCGCTGGCGCGCGGGCGCGAGATGATGTACTGGGTGCGGCAGACCTTCGGCATGGACTATCGGGTCAATGAGAGCCACATCCTCTCGTTGAAAAAAAGCTGCCGGGAAGGACGCGAGCCGCGCGGCGCCGTCACCCACATTTCCGTGCGAGATTACCTCCGGCGCTCCGACAAGTGGAAGAGCGATCACAAGGGCTACAAGGTCGCCGTTGATTTTCCCGAACAGCCGTTGCCGCTCGATCCGTACCTGCTCGGCCTCTGGCTCGGCGACGGAAAAAGCGATAGCGCCCGCATATACTCCAGGGATCCGGCGGTCGTCGAATATCTCTTCGAGCGCGCCGAGGCCCGTGGGGAACGCGTGAGCGTCTACGACACCCACCGGCCCGGCCCGGCCTACCTCATCACCGGCGGACGCGGACGTGGACGGTTCTCCTCGGTTCAAGCGGCCCTTTGCAAACTCGGCGTCCTCAACGACAAACACATCCCCCACGTCTACCTTGCCAACTCGCGCGCCAACCGCCTCCGCCTGCTCGCCGGATTGATCGACAGCGACGGCCATCTCAATGCCGGGCACGGGGGGACCTACGAGATCACCCAGACGAACAAGCGGTTCGCGCAGCAGATCAAGTACCTCTGTGATACGCTCGGCTACCGTTGCTCGATCAAAGCCAAACGTACGCACATCCCTCAGACCGGCTTCGAGGGCATCGCCTGGCGGGTCCGGTTCAACGGCAACGTCGAGGAAATTCCCGTCCGTATCGCCCGCAAAAAGGCCTCGCCCCGGACCGACGGCCGTGACTGGACGGTTTCCGGCATACGGGTCGAGCCGGACCAGGTGGACGAGTACTACGGGTTCGTGCTGGACGGCAACCATCTGTTCCTGCTGGCCGACGGCACGGTGACCCACAATACGGCTTTCTCCCTGGCCTGCGCCCGGAACGCGGCGCTTCACCCGAAGCACGCCGCCGGCGTGGCGATCTTCTCGCTGGAGATGAGCGCGCAGCAACTGGCGCAGCGCCTGCTCACCGCCGAGGCCCGCGTCGACGCGCAGGCGGCGCGCACGGGACGGCTGAGCGAGGACGACTGGCCCCGCCTGGCCCGCGCCGCCGGCAAGCTCTCCGCCGCCCCCATCTTCATCGACGACACGCCGGGGCTGAGCATCCTCGAACTGCGCGCCAAGTGCCGCCGCCTCAAAGCCGAGCACGACATCGGGCTGGTCGTGGTGGACTACCTCCAGCTCATGCACGGCACACACACCTCGAAGAACGCCAACCGCGAACAGGAAATCGCCCAGATCTCGCGCTCGCTCAAGTCGCTGGCCAAAGAACTCAACGTGCCGGTCATCGCCCTTTCCCAGCTCAGCCGCGCCGTCGAAACCCGCGGCGGCGACAAGCGCCCCCAGCTCTCGGACCTTCGCGAGTCGGG
>NZ_JBWOPL010000076.1:0-11141 GCF_056451265.1 Rhodocaloribacter sp.
TCCCCCCACCGTGCCCCGCTGCGCGCGTTTCCGTATCTTTCCCGAAAAGTCGCCGCGCTTCGTCGGTTCTTTCTCCACCCTCCTCGACCACGCCTCGCCATGTCCCGTCTCTTTTGCCGCGTCCATCCGAACTGCCCTATCGTTTTGCTTGTCCTCTTCTGGGGCGGCATGAGTCTCGCCGGGTGCCGGGCGGAGCGTGCCGAGGAGACGCCGTCGGTCGTGGAAACCGCCGCGCACGAACCCTCGGGCGAGGTGCTCCGGGCGGGCTTCCTGGCGGTGGAGACGGTCTTCAACTCCGAACTCATGGCGCCGTACGACGTGCTTCAGCACACCCGCTTCCGCGATCCGGATAACTATATCGAGACGTTCATCGTCTCCCCCGACGGGCAGCCGTTCACCACGTTCGAGGGCATCACCATCACGCCGCACTATTCGTTCGACGACGCGCCGCCCATCGACATCCTCGTCATCCCGAGCACGAACAACAGCATGACCGCCGACCTCGAAAATGAGCGGCTCATGGCATGGCTGAAGAAGACCGTCGCGAAGGCGAAGTGGGTCGTCACCGTGTGCGACGGCGCGTTTCCGCTGGCAGCCACCGGCGCGCTCGACGGCCGCGTCGCCACGACGTTCCCCGGCGACCGCGACCGCTTCGCCGAGATGTTTCCCGAGATCGACGTGCGATACGACGTGCGGTTCGTCGCGGACGGCAAGTTTATCACGTCGGTCGGCGGCGGGATGAGCTATGAGCCGGCGTTCTACCTCGTCGAGCGGCTGTACGGAAAAGAGCACGCCGCGCGCACCGCCGCCGGGCTGGTCTGGCCGTGGGACCTCGACGCGGCGCCGCATCTCGTCGTGCATGCGGAGTGAGCGACGCACCGGCTCGATCCTTTTGTACGCATCCGGTGCCCTCCTGCCTCGCCCGGGCGACGACCTCGTGCGCCTCGATCCGATCCCGTTTCTCGCATGAAACACGGGGCCCTTCGATGCCTCGAATGCCGGGCCGGATAGGGGGGACCCCCCGGTTGAAGTGTATGAAGGACAGACGGGAGAACAAAGCGGTTCTCCGAAGGTCCACAGTCACCAAAAGCACTTGAGGGACGACGATGACAAACAAGATGCGTACATGGATACCGGGATTGCTCGCGCTGGCCGTGGTGTTCACGTTCACGGCCTGCGACAGCCCGACGGCGGCGCTCGAAGAGGATGCGTCGGCGACGGAGACGACCGATGAGATGGCGGCGCTCGCCGAGGCGCTGGTCACGGATCTGAACCTCTCGGCAGGAGAGGCCGCATCGGTGACGCGCGTGATGACCGGTCAGGACGAGCACGGGCGGGAACCGGGCTTCCTGTGGTACGTGGCCGCCGACTTGCAGACCACGCTCACCGATGAGCAAAAGGAACGGCTCTTCGACCTGGTCGCGCAGTACGGCGAACGCGCCGGACTTCTCGGCGAGCCGGGCTTCCCGCGCGGCGGCTTCGGCATGGGACCGGGCGGCATGGGACCGGGTGGCATGGGACCGGGTGGCATGGGACCGGGCGGCTTCGGCGCTCCGCACGAAGGCGGCCTCTTCGACGGCATCCTGACCGACGAACAGATCGCCGCCGTAGAAGCGATCCGGGAGACGTATGCGCCGCAGTTTACCGAACTGATCGAGGCGCGGCGGGACGGGACGCTCTCGCATGAGGCGTTTCTGGAGGAGATGGCCGCGCTTCGCGACGCGATCAAGGCCGAGATCGACGCGCTGCTGACGGACGAGCAGCGGGCGGAGATCGAGGCGCGGATCGAAACGCGCCGCGCCGAGCACGAAGCCGAACGCGAGGCGATGCTCGAACAGGTGCGGGCGGCGATGAAAGACGCGCTCGGCCTGACGGACGAGCAGGCGGCCGCCGTGGACGAACTCTTCGCCGAACAGGAAGCCGAGCGCGAGGCGATCTTCGATCAGCTGCGCGAAGGCACGCTCACGCCCGAGGAAGCTTTCGCGGCCCTCGGCGCGTTGAAAGACGCCCAGCAGGCGGCCCTCGAAGCGCTCCTCGACGCGACGCAGTGGGAGATCGTCCTCATCCATGACGCGCTGACCCTCCGCACGCGGCATCTGGCCTTCGCGCGCCGCGGCGGTCCGGGACAGGGCGGCTTCGGGCAGAGGACGAACGGCTTCGGCGCCAACGGCATGGGCCACGGCCGACGCACGGGCGGATGACCCCCCGGCATGCACGGGGGAGCGGGACGACGGCGGCGACGCTTCTTCGTCTCGCTTCCCCGCGCCTCGCCGACACGATTTTTTGAACTCCTTTCGGGCGCGCGCCCCTCGGAACGATGAACGACGAAACGATGCTTCCCGACGACGACCGGGACCTCCGGCTGGCCCGCCGCCTCGGCGAGCGGTCGGCGGAGGGCCGTCTTCCGGAGCCGTCCGCCGTTTCGTCGGATGCGGAGGAGGCGGCGCTCTTCGAGGCGTTGTTGCAGTTCAAAGCCGAGACGGCCGAGGAAGTCTCTCCCGAGGTTTCCGAGCGCGTGTGGGCGAAGGTGATGCGTCGGATCGAGGCCGGGCGAGCGCGCCGTTCGCGGGAGCCTCGTCCGCTGCGCCTCGTCCGTCCGGCGTTCCCCGCGATGCGTTCGGTGTGGCAATGGGCGGCGGTGGCGGCGAGTGTGGCGGCGCTCGTGGTGGTGGGCTGGTGGCTCGCGCACCCGTCCTCGCCCGGGCCGGTGGCGGTGGCCGGGGCCGAGTCGGTCCGCTTCGTCGCCGGCGACGGCTCGACGGTCACGCTCCGCCCGCACTCGCGCCTGTACGCCGTGCGTACGGACGAGACCCGGATGCGGTACCGGCTCACAGGCGAGGCTTTCTTCGACGTGACGCCGAACCCGGCGCGCACCTTCGTCGTCGAAGCCGGACAGGGGCTGGTCTCCGTCCTCGGCACGCGCTTCGACGTGAGCACGTGGGGCCTGGAGACGACGGTGTACCTCGAAGCCGGCCGCGTCCGCTTCGAGCGCCCGGCAACGGGCGAGGCGGTGACGCTGGAACCGGGACAGCGGAGCGTCCTCACGCCGAGCGGCGCGCTCGAAGCACCCGAACCCGCCCCCTCCGACGAATACCTCGACTGGCTCCGCGGGGAGATGGTCTTCACGCAGCGTCCCCTTTCGCAGATCCTCGCCGAGCTGGCGCACCATTACGGCATTGTCTTCGACGCGCCGCCGTCGGTGGCGCACGAGACGCTCACGGGGCGCATCCTCCTCGGCCCGCCGGAGCAGGCGCTCCGCGACCTCGGCGTCGTCCTGGGCGGGCGCTTCGAGAAGGCGGGCGAACACCTGTACCGCTTCGTGCCCGGTTCATCGGACTAAAACCAAGATCGTTTGGCGCATGCGCGGCGCATCATAGCGACCCCGGATGCCCCTGCCGAACGTGCGGGGGGACGAACGGGAGGGCAGCCGAACGCCGCCCTCTCGTTTCGCTCGTTTATCCCGGTCCTGCTCCTGCTCGTCGTTCTCCCGGTTCGCCCCGCTCCGGCGCAGAACCGTCACGTCTTCGAAGCCGCGCCGCTTCGCGAGGTCATCGGAGAAGTGGAGCGGGTCACCGGCTATCGCTTCCTCTATCGCGACGCGCTCATCGGCGGCAAAGAGGTGACGTTCACGGCGGCGACGGAAGATCTCCTCGACGCCTTCGACCGGGCGCTTCGCCCGCTCGGCCTTCAGCTTCGGGTGGACGCCGCGCGGAAGCAGGTTTTCCTGACCGAAGCGGAAGCGCCCTCGGCTCCGCCTCCCACGATCCTCACGGGCGTGATCCTCGACGCCGAGACGGGCGCGCGTCTGTCGTTTGCCACCGTGTCCTGGCGCGAGGGCGAGCGTTTGCGCGGGACGGCGGCCAACGAAGCGGGCGTCTTTCACCTCCGCCTCGACGGGCTTCCGGACGGCCCGTACCTCGAACTGACCGCCTCGCACCTCGGTTATGAGAGCCGACGCATCCGCGTGACGATGCGTCGCTTGCCCGCCTCGTTGCCTATCCGGCTGACGCCGCAGCCGTTGCGCGGCAGCGAGGTGGTCGTCAGCGGCACGCTCCTCGCCGCCGACCTCGACACGACGTGGCGTCACCTCCTCCGGCCCGGTCTGTCCGCGCCGCTGGGGGAGAGCAACGTGCTGCGGACGCTTCAGAACCTGCCCTCGGTCACGCTCTCGACGGCGCTCACGCAGGGGCTCAACGTGCGCGGCAGCAAGGCCGACGGCTTTCAGGTCCTGCTCGACGGCGTGCGGATCTATAATCAGAACCACTTCTTCGGCCTCTTCGATGCGTTCAACGAGGACGCGCTTCAGGCGGTGGCCTTCTATTACGGCATCGCGCCGGCGCGCTTCGAGGCTCCGCCCGGCGGCACACTCTCGTTCGTCACGCGCACCGGCTCGCAGACGGGCTTCCGGAAAAAGGTGGGCTTGAGCAACACGGTGGTCCGGGGAACGCTCGAGGGGCCGTGGGCCGGCGGGCGCGGAAGCTGGCTCCTCTCCGGACGCCTCTCCTACCTCAACGCCATCGACTGGTTCAACAACGCCTCGATCATCGAGCAGGGGCTGAACGTGGTTCGCGAGACGAGCCTCTCGGCGGAGACGACGCGCCCCGGCGCCCGCGCGCTCTTTCCCGGCTCGTCCTCGGCTCGCTTCTTCGATCTCCACGGCAAGTTTTATCACGAGTCGGCGCGCGGCCGGCGGACGACGCTCAACGTGTACCTCGGCGGGGATGCGGCCCGGCACGAGGCCGAGCGCTTCGTCGAGCAGGCGCCCGGCGGCGCGATGCCGCACCTCGAGCGCCGGACCGTCGAGACGCGGAACGACTGGGGCAACCTCGCCGTCAGCCTCCGCGAGCAGCGCGCCCTCGGCGACCGGGTCTTTGCCCGGACCACACTCGCCCTCAGCCGGTATTTCAGCCGTTTCTCGAAAGACGATTTCACGTACGTGCCCATGTTCGGGGGGGCGGCGGGCATGAGGCCTCCCGTCGTGGCGCCGTTTGCGCAGAAGAACGAGCTCGTCGAACTCAAGCTCGCGCAGTCGCTCGACGCCGTTCCCCGCTTCG
Source organism: Rhodocaloribacter sp. (assembly GCF_056451265.1). Taxonomy (NCBI): domain Bacteria; kingdom Pseudomonadati; phylum Rhodothermota; class Rhodothermia; order Rhodothermales; family Rhodothermaceae; genus Rhodocaloribacter; species Rhodocaloribacter sp. The sequence continues at coordinate 5,055 of NZ_JBWOPL010000076.1, forward strand.
GCGGCGCGTTCTCGGCGGGCTATGCGCTCCACCGCTTCGACGTCGCCTATGAGGAAGACTCGGCCCGTCGGGCGCGGTTCGACGTGGCGCAAACGGCCGTGCAGTTCGATGCTTTCGCGCAGTACGACGCGCAACCGTTCCGGGCGCTCGAACTGGACGTGGGGCTGCGCGGGCATTATTTCTCGAACGGCCGCTTCGTCCGCCTCTCGCCGCGCCTGTGGGGGCGGCTCTTCCCGGAGCGCCGCGTCTCGTTCGGGCTCGGCTACAGCCGCAACCTTCAGTTTCTCCACCGCCTCTTTCTCGAACAGGCCGACGGCTCCGACATCTGGATCATGAGCACCGCCGCCGAGCCGCCGGGGAGCGTCGATCACGTCACGGCGGGCCTCTACGTGAAGGTGACCGAAACGCTCTTTTTTCAGGCCGAAGGGTACCTGAAAGATTTCGAAAACCTTCGGCAGCATGAGAATGGGCTGCTCCCGCCCCGCTCGCCGGATGAGAGCGTGCTCCTCAAGCCGTGGCTTCCCGACAACACGGCGCGGGCGCAGGGGCTCGAACTGATGCTCCGGTACCGGCTCGGCCCGGCGCTGTGGACGAGCAGCTTCACGTGGTCGAAGATGGAGATCCGGAACGATGCCCTCAACGGGGGCGAGCCGTTCTTCGCGCCGTGGGACCGCCGCCGGCAGTTCTCCACCCGTCTCGAATGGACGATGCGTCCCGGCCTCACGGGCAGCCTCGCGTGGCACTATGCCTCCGGCACGCCGAACGCGCTCGCCTTCTCCGACCCCGACGAGCCGCCCTTCCTCGGCGACTATCACCGGATGGACGTGAGCCTCGAATACCGCCGCCGCCTGGGCGGGCGTGCGCTGGAAGCGCGCGTGGGGGTCTTCAACCTCTATGACCGGAACAACCCGTGGTATCGTGCGCCCGTGGCCGTCGTCGGACAGGGGCAGCACCGGCAACGCCTCTCTTTCGTCAACGTCGACGTGTATGACCTCGGCATTCAGCCGTCCTTTTCCCTGTCCTTCGCGTTTTGACGTCCCCTTCGGTTAACCGGCGGCGGCTCCGGGCGGTCGCTCCGCGGGCTCCGGCCCGGCGCTCGGCCTTGGCCCTCACCCCGGCGCCTCGGCGAGGGGGTCTCGGCGCTCGCGGGGCACGATGACGAGCAGCCAGAGGAGGCCGCACAGGATCTGCATGAAGGCGAAGAGCCGGAAGCCCGAGCGCAGGTCGAAGAGCGCGCTTTCGAGCAGCAGGCTTGCGAGGAGGATGCTCACCGTGTCCGCGAGCATGACGAGCAGCCATTCGGTGGCGAAGACGCGCCCGCGGAAGCGGTCCTCGGTGCGTTCCTGAAGCAGGACCGTCGAGAGCACCCAGTTGGCTCCGCTGGCGGCATGCGCGGCCACGACGACGGCGGCCACGGCGTACGTCCACGGCAGGAAGCCCACGGCGGCGTAGGCGAGCCCGCTGAAGGCGACGCCCGCCCCGATGAGCGCGGGCCAGCGCCGCCGGTCCTTGAAGAGCGCCCGCGCCAGGATCGGGCCGACGCCCGTGCCGAAGCCGCGCGCGGCGAAGAAGATGCCGATGCCCATCGCGTGCGCCTCCGGCGCGACGGCCTCGCCGAGCAACGTGAGCATATAGACGAGCGCCCCGCCCGCCACGGCCCACGTCCCCTTTGCCAGCGCGATCCGGCCCACCCGCGGGCGCGCCCGCAGATGCCGCCAGCCGTCGACGATCTCCCGCACCACCGTGCGCACCCGAAGCGCGGTCTCCGGCGCGGCGGTGTCCTGCGGGATGACGGTGCGGAAGATGAAGAACGCCGACACCACATAGCTCAGGCTGTCGATGATGAAGACCGCCTTGAGGCCGAACCACGCCGCCGCGAAGCCGCCGAGTGCCGCCCCCAGCGTCAGCAACGCCGACCACGTGGCGGACATGAGCGCGTTCGCCGTCATGAGCTCGCGCGGCGTGGTGAGGTTCGGGATCGAAGCGCTCTGCGCCGGAGGAAACACCGACCCGATCACCACCTGAACCGTCGTCAGCACGTAGACGAGGTACACCTCGCCCGGCTCGTCGATGACGAGGAAGCCGAGCACCACCACGGCCCGGAGCAGGTCCGAGACGATCATCACGCGGCGGCGGCTGAAGCGGTCCACGAGCAAGCCGGCAAACGGCGAAGCCAGCGCCCACGGCAGCATCTTCGTGATGAACACCGCCCCGAGCGCAAACGGCGAGCCGGTCAGGTCGGTGACGAGGCTGTAGAGCGCGATGGTGTTGAACCAGTCGCCGAGGAGCGAGACGATGTTGCCGAGCCACAGCCGCCGGAAAGACACGTTGTGCCGGATCAGCTCGAGATAGCCCGCCTGCTCCGGGGCGGCCTGTGGATCGCTGGAAGGCTCGGGCATGGTTGGGTGCAGGATGAAGCGCGGCGGCCGGGCCGGGGGTCGGGGGGCCGCGCCGGACTCACGCCTCGTCGTCGATGACCACCTCCACGCCTTCGGACTGCGCCGCGCGCCGGGCTTCGGCGAGGGCCTCGTCGCGTTTGGCGAAGCGGCTGCTCTCGGTCGCCACGTCGTCGCGGACGAAGCGCCAGCCCCAGCCCTCCGCATCCCTGAAGACGTGCACGTTCTCGTCGGTCGCCTGTCCTTCGGCCGCGGCCGAGGCTTCCGGGCGGAGGAGCGGGAAGAGGATCACGTCGCGGATGGAGTACTGGTCGGTCATGAGCATGGCCAGGCGGTCGATGCCGACGCCGAGGCCGGCCGTGGGGGGCATGCCGTATTCGAGCGCGCGGAGGAAGTCCTCGTCGATTTGCATGGCCTCCTCGTCGCCGCCGGCGCGGAGACGGGCCTGCTCCTCGAAACGGGCGCGCTGATCGTCGGGGTCGTTGAGCTCGCTGAAGGCATTGCACAGCTCTTTCCCGTTGCAGATCACCTCGAAGCGCTCGACGAGTCCCGGCTTCGACCGGTGCCGTTTCGCCAGCGGACTCAGCTCCACCGGATAGTCGATGATGAACGTCGGCTGGATCAGCTTCGGCTCGACGAATGCGCCGAAGATCTCGTCGATGATCTTGCCGCTGCCCATCGTCTCGTCGATCTCGAGGCCGAGCGTCTCGGCGGCGGCGGCCAGCTCGTCGCGGCTCTTGCCGTAGAGGTCGTGCCCCGTCTCCCGCTCGATGGCTTCGAAGAGGGGGAGGCGCGGCCAGGGGCGGGCGAAGGAGATCGTGCGCCCGCCCACCGTCACTTCCGGCGCGCCGTGAAGCGTGACGGCCACGTGCTCGAGCATCTCCTCGACGAGGTCCATCATCCAGAAATAATCCTTATAGGCCACATAGAGCTCGAGCATGGTGAACTCCGGGTTGTGGAAGCGGCTGAGCCCCTCGTTCCGGAAGTCCTTTCCGATCTCATAGACGCCCTCGAAGCCGCCGACGATGAGCCGCTTGAGGTACAGCTCGTCGGCGATGCGGAGGTAGAGCGTCATGTCGAGCGCATTGTGGTGCGTGAGGAAGGGCCGCGCCGAGGCCCCGCCGTAGACCGGCTGAAGCACCGGCGTCTCCACCTCCAGATAGCCGCGCGCGTCGAGGAAGCGGCGGAGCGTGGTGATCATCCGCGCCCGGCGGCGGAAGACCTCGCGCACCTCCGGGTTGATGATCAGATCCACGTACCGCTGCCGATACCGGAATTCCTTGTCCGTCACCTCGTTGTAGACCTTGCCCTCGACCTCCTTGACGACGGGCAACGGACGGAGCGCCTTCGCGAGCAGTTCGAGCCGCTCGGCATGCACCGACACCTCGCCCATGCGCGTGCGAAAGACGAACCCCTCGATGCCCACGATGTCGCCGATGTCGAGCAGTTTTTTGAAGACCTGATTGTAAAAGCCTTCCGGGAGGTCGTCGCGGCGGATGTAGACCTGGATCTGCCCCGTGGCGTCCTGCACGTGGAAGAACGACGCCTTGCCCATGACGCGCTTCGAGAGGATGCGGCCCGCGATGGAGACGCGGAAGGGCTCCTTCGCCACGCCGTCCTCGCCGGGCTGATGCCGCTCGTCGTCGAACCGTTCGAGGATCTCGGCGGCGCGCGCCGTGACGTTCCACTGATACGGATACGGGTTGACACCCCGTTCTTCGAGAAGGGCGCGCTCTTCGCGGCGGCGACGCTCCTGTTCGGACATCGGTCGGTCGGTCATGGTTCGGATCGGTCGAGGTGAAAAGAAAAGACGCCGCCGCGCGGGCCGCGTCTTTTAAAATAAAGGTCGGCGGGGCTTCCGGGGCGGCGGCGCGGTTGTTTTTTCGAGAAACTTGCCGCGCCTGCCGGGGGCGCCGCCTATTGCGGATACGTCTCCAGCGGGCGGACGGTCATCTCGACGCGTTCGAGCGGCTGGTCGGCGAGGGCCGGATGGACGCGTTGCCCGGAGCTTTTCGCCGTGGGGGTCGTCGCGATGCGGTCGAGCACGTCGAAGCCGTCGACGACTTCGCCGAAGACGGTGTACTGCAGGTCGAGGAAAGGCGCGCCGCCGTGGGCGAGATAGTCCGCCCGCGCCTCGTCGGAGAAGCGGAAGTCGGGGATGTGCGAGGCTGCGCGGACCTGTTGTTCGATCTGCGCGAGCATCGCCTCGTCGATGGGGTTGCCGCCGTGGACGAGGTAGAACTGGCTTCCGCTCGACCGACGCTCGGGGTTCACCGGGTCGCCCTGCCGGGCCGCCGCGAGCGCGCCGCGCTTGTGATAGCGTTTCGGGGTGAACTCCGCCGGGATCGTGTAGCCCGGGCCGCCCTGCCCGTCGTTGTACGGATCGTCGTCCTTCGAATTGGGGTCGCCCCCCTGAATCATGAACCCCGCGATGACGCGGTGGAACGTGGTCCCGTCATAGAAGCCCTCGGCGACGAGCTTCTTGAAGTTGTCCCGGTGGGCGGGCGTCTCGTCATAGAGCCGGATGACCATGCGGCCAAACCGCGTGTCGATCTCATAAAAATTGGTCTCGGGCAGGTTCGGCGTATCGGTTTCGGAGGGCATGGCTTCGGTTTTTCGGGGAAGGTTTTCGGGGCGGGCGGAGGGCGTCTCGGCCTCGGAGGCGGCCGGGGCGTCGACGGAGGCTTGATTCGTTCGCGCTTCGCCGCAACCGAAGAGGAACGCGAGCGGAAGCGCGCAGAGGAGGATTCGGGTTCGCAGGTTCATCATGGAAAAACGGGGAATGCGTTCGGTTGCCGGGGGCGCGCGGCTTCACACACGTTCGGAGGCCGGCAGGGTTTCCTCAAAATACCGGAGGATGGCGAGGCGGAGCAGCTTCTCCTGAGCTTCGACGGAGAGGGTGGGCAGCGGGCGGATGCGCTCGCGGATCCAGAAGCCGTCGGCGTCCATCCCCACGCGCTCATAGAGCCCGAGGGTCTCGAAGACGACATAGGCGCCTTCCATGATGAGCGCCTGTTTGCGCGCCTTCGGCAGCTTCGGCTCGAAGCCCACCCCCCGCGCCTGAATGCCGATGAGGAAGAGCGTCGTCTCGAGGGTCGGCTCGCGGTCGAAGCGTTCCCGGAGCCACGCGGTCAGCTGTCGCCACCGCGCCTCGACGTCGGCGTCGTCGGTCTGAAGAAGTGTTTCGAGCGGGTCGGACATCATCCCATCCAGTGTTCGGCTTCTGCGAGGAGGGCGTGGTAGTGCCGCCGGAGCACCCGGGCGACGAGGGCGGCGAGGGTGCGCGCCGCGCTCGGCTTCGGCTGCCCGGCGACCATCGAGGCGATCTGTCGGAGGCCCGCTTCGAGCGCCTGAAGCGCCTCGGCAAGCGCGTACCACCACAGGCTTTCATCGACGTCCGGGGGCTCGGGTTCCGGGTCGAGGTCCATCATCTTCCACCCCGGCGCGCGGAGCGCCCCGCGCAACGCCTCGGCTATGGCGTCGAGCTCCAGGATCATCTCGGAGAGCCGTTCCCGTTGCCCGAGCGACATCGTCGCGGAAGCCACGGCCTGCTCGCGCGCCCGTATGCGCGCCAGCACCCGCAGCACGGCTACGACCACCGACTGGCAGGAGGCCGTGTCGCAGGCGCCCTCGGCGGCGAGCGCCTGCGTGCGCGCCACCTCGGCGCACGGCGGCGCTTCCGCCACGGCTT
>NZ_JBWOPL010000077.1:0-2122 GCF_056451265.1 Rhodocaloribacter sp.
GCGGCGGAGGGAGCGGGGCTTCGGGGCTCAGGCGTCGGGGGCGAGGCCGTAGCGTTTCATCTTCTTCCAGAGGTGGCTGCGGTCGATGCCCAGGGCGTCGGCGGTCTCCTGGATGCGGCCCTCGTGCGCCAGGAGTGTGCGCCGGATGTGCTCGCGCTCGAACGCCTCGCGGGCCGCGCGCAGGTTCGTCAGCGTGGCGTCGTGAGCGGGGGTGGGGCGGCGCAGGGCGTGGCGCACCTCGCGGGCGTCGATGGACTCGCCGTCGCTGAGCACGACGAGCCGCTCGATCACGTTGCGGAGCTGGCGCACGTTGCCCGGCCAGTCGTGCCCCAGGAGGATGGTCATCGCCCCGGGGGTCAGGGTCTTCGGAGGCAGGCCGTTCTCCCGGGCGAAATGTTCGAGGAAATGGGCGACGAGGGCGGGAATGTCCTCCGTGCGTGCGCGCAACGGCGGCAGCGTGATGTTGACGATGTTGAGCCGGTAGAAGAGGTCCTCCCGGAAGTTGCCCTCGGCGATCTCGGCTTCGAGGTCCTTGTGCGTGGCGGCGATCACGCGCACGGTCACCGGGAGGGGGCGCGTGCCGCCGATGCGCTCGACCTGTCCGCCTTCGAGGACGCGCAGTACCTTGGCCTGCGTCATCAGGCTCATGTCGCCGATCTCGTCGAGGAAGAGGACGCCGCCGTTGGCCTGTTCGAACTTGCCCGGGTGGGTGCGGCCGGCGCCGGTGAAGGCGCCCTTCTCGAAGCCGAAGAGCTGGCTTTCGATGAGTTCTTCGGGGATGGCGGCGCAGTTGAGCGCCACGAACGGCGCGGCGCGGAGGGTGCTGTTGTGGTGGATGGCGCGGGCCACCATCTCCTTGCCCGTGCCGCTCTCGCCGTGGATAAGCACCTTGCTGGGCATGCGGGCCGCCTTGTCGATCAGCCGGTAGACGTCCTGCATGGCACGACTGGAGCCGACCATCCGGTACCGGGCTTTCGCCTCTTCGAGCAGGCGGTCGCGCTCGCGTTCGAGGCGTACCTTTTCGAGGGCGTTGCGGATCGTCACGAGGGCGCGCCGGGCATCGACGGGCTTCTCGAGGAAGTCGTACGCGCCGAGCTTCGTGGCCTCGACGGCGATGCGGATGGTGCCCTTGCCGCTGATGATGACGATGGGGATGTGCGGGTATTCGGTCTGTGCGTGTCGGAGCACGTCGAGGCCGCCGACGCGGGGCATCTCGAGGTCGAGCAGGATCAGGTCCACCGGATGCCGCGCCAGCAGGTCGAGCGCCTCCTTGCCGTCGCCGGCTTCCACGGTGGAATGCCCGGCATAATGAAGGATCTCGCCCAGGCTCTCGCGCACGAACGGGTCGTCGTCGACGATGAGGATGTGGGCCGGCGGATCAGGGGGGGCGGGGCTTTCGAGCACGGTCGCTTTCGGGTTGGAGGCTACGTCAGACATGAGCTTCGGGGCGTCTCGGGATTGCCGGCGGTTGCGTAAAAGGTCGGGCGGAGGCGGAGGGCATCGTGCTTTTGCTTTCTGTTTTGTGCGATACGAGTACGGGCTGTCTATCTCTCAAGCATGGGAGGAATCCTTTCTCGGGGGCCGGGTCACCCCCCCCCTCCGTCGCTTCGCGCCACCTCCCCCCGGGAGGGGGAGGGTTTTTTGAGCCGGCACGGGCCGTGTGAGCCCTTCCCCCTTTCGGGGGGGAAGTACCCCGCAGGGGGGAAGGGGGGCGTAAAGAGGCAGGCCTGTTCACCATGGTCGTTTGGTATTTGATGCAGGCGTTCAGAGCGCGGGTCTCCTCCCTCCGTCGCTTCGCGCCACCTCCCCCCGGGAGGGGGAGGGTTTTTTGAGCGGGCACGGGCCGTGTGAGCCCTTCCCCCTTTCGGGGGGGAAGAACCCCGCAGGGGGGATGGGGGGCGAGAAAGAACGAGCGGTCGCTGCGTGCATACCGCTTCTCCCAGCGCAACCGGTGCGAAATACGCCGTTTGTCATATCGCTCAGAATCAGAGCCGACGGGCCGTCAGATCGGGAAGTAGATGGTGAAGGCCGAACCCGACCCCGGTTCGCTCTCGACCTCGATGTATCCGCCGTGGTCCTCGATGATCTTCTTCACCAGTGCCAGTCCTAGGCCGGTGCTTCC
>NZ_JBWOPL010000078.1:0-36674 GCF_056451265.1 Rhodocaloribacter sp.
CGCGCCGGGCCGCCGCCCGAGGACGGCGCCGAAGCCCCTGCCGAGGCCGCACCGAACCCGGCGACGCTCGCCCGCGTCGTCGGCGTCATCCTCGGCTCGCCCGACTTCCAGCGGCGATGACCCTTCCGTCTCCCCTTTCACACAGCGCCTCTCCGACCATGTGGACCCGAAGAACTTTCCTGAAATCGAGCGGCCTTGCCGTCTTCGCCGCCGGTCTCGGCGGATGCCCGACTTTTCTCAACCGCGCCGCGCTCGCCGCCGCGCCGCCCGCCCCCTTCGGTCGCCGCAAAGTGCTCGTGACGATTTTCCAGCGCGGCGCCATGGACGGCCTGATGGCGGTGACGCCTTTCCGCGACCCCCATCTCGCCGCCCTTCGCCCGCGCCTCGCCCTGCCCGTCGCGGGCGAAGGCGCCCTCCTCGACCTCGACGGCGCGTTCGCGTTTCATCCGGCTTTCGCCCCGCTCCTCCCCCACTACCGGGAGGGCCGCCTCGCCATCGTGCACGGCGTCGGCTCCCCGAACCCGACCCGCTCGCACTTCGATGCGCAGGACTACATGGAGACCGGCATGCCCGGCGTGAAGAGCGCCTCTTCGGGGTGGCTGAACCGGGCCGTCGGGTTGATGGGACACGACGCCACGCCGTTCCGGGCCGTCGCCCTCACCCCTTCGCTCCCGCGCACGCTCTCCGGCGATGCCCCGGCCCTCGCCGTGGCCAACCTCCGGGACTTCGCGCTTAACGTGCCCGGCCCGGAGCGCCTCCGGGCCGCCACCGGGCAGAGCCTCGAAAGCCTGTATGCGCAAACCACCGGCGACCTCCTCGGAGCCACCGGTCGCGAGGGCTTCGAGGCCGCTCACATGCTCGAGAGCATCCGCACGAGCGACTACCGTCCGGCCCACGGCGCCGCGTATCCGGCCTCCCCGCTCGGCAACGCCCTCCGGCAGATCGCGCAGCTCATCAAAGCCGACGTGGGCCTCGAGGTGGCCTTCGCCGAGTCGCCCGGGTGGGACACGCACGTGGCGCAAGGCACGGCGAACGGCGCCTTCGCCCGTCGCGCCGAGGACCTTGCCGCCGCGCTCGCCGCCTTCTGGACCGACCTCGAAGCCTACCACGACGACGTGACGGTGATGACCATGACCGAGTTCGGGCGAACCGTCCGCGAGAACGGCTCCGGCGGCACCGACCACGGGCGCGCCTCATGCCTGTTCGTCCTCGGCAACGCAGTCGAGGGCGGGCGCATCCACGGCGTCGTCCCCGAACTCGACCCCGACGCCCTCGAAGACCGCCGCGACCTGCCCGTCACCACGGACTTCCGCGCCGTCTTCTCCGAAGTGGCCGGACGACACCTCGGGCTCACCGACGACGAAGCCCTCTTCCCCGGATGGCGCGGCGCGCGCCTGCCGCTCTTCCGGTCCTGACCCGAAACGATGGCTGCAAACGAGCGCGCCCCCTCCTTCCGGATTCGCCACACGCCCCGTGGGGGTTTGCCCGTCCTCATTCGTCGTATTTTCCGCACGCGCCTCATGGCGGAACCCACGTCGACTTCCGGCCGCCGACGCCGCTACTTACGGGCGTTGGAACCTCAAAAAGAGGCCGCCCCGACCGCGCGAACGTTCGAGCGTTTTTCTCGCGCCGCCGAATACCGTCTCACCTCCACAGTGTGTCCTATGCATACCCGCGTGTTTTTCCTCCTTGCCGTCGCCCTCATACTCGCCACCGGCGTCACGTATGGACAGAAAGGCGAGCATGCGTACGGCGTCTATGAATACGTCGTCCAATCCGCCGAAGGCTCTTTCGAGGACGTGAGTTCGACCCTCGAAGCCGCCGCCGAACGCGCCGGATGGCGCCGGTTGGCCGTCCTCGAAGCGGGCGCGCCCGACGGCTGCCCGCACCGCGCTCGCGTCTTCATCCTCTACGATGCCGAATACGGCCGGCGGCTCATGGAGGCCAACCGAACCACCGCCCCCTTTGCCCTCGTAGACCGCATCAACCTCTTCGAAGACGAACGCGGCGTCCATGTGGCCGTCGTCAACCCGCACGCGATCCTCCGCACCGTGCTCATGGACGACGTCGCGTTCGAGGATCTCGCCGAGTCGCATCTTCAGGCCCTCCGCACCATGATCACCGAAGCCGTTCCGGGCGAAGTCAGCGCGCGCGACTTCGGTAAAATCCGAAAGAAGGGCCACATCGGAAAGACGATGGGCGTGATGGCCGGCGGCAAGTTCATCGACAAGATCAAGGATGAACGCGTGCTCGTCGGTGAAGACTGGCAGGGCGTGGCCGATCGCGTACGGGAAGGGCTGCGTTCCCCCGGACCGAAGTGGGGCCTTCACCTCGTCTATGAGTTGCCGCTCCCCGAATACGAGACCGTCGTCTTCGGCGTCAGCGGCGCGCCCATGGAGGCCAAGTCCTTCTCCATCGTGAAAGCCGGAAGCGACAAATCGCGGAAGAAGTTTCAGTGCCCCGGCATTGCCCACGCCGCCGCCTACCCGATCGAAGTCGTCGTCACGCGCGAGGGCGACCGGGTGAAGGTGCGCATGGTGGACGCCATGTTCCGCATGAAGATGTACTTCGAAGACGCCGGGAAATGGGCCTTCATGAAGAACATGGGCATGCCCGGCTCCCTCGCCGACGAGATCCGCACCTTGATCTCCCCCGGCTCCGGCACGGAATAGCGCAGGAGGTCAGGGCCGCTCCGGCGGGCGAGCCACGAAAACCCGGAGTGTCACGCGCGCGTAGCTGCCGAAGACGCCGTGTCCGCCGGTGACGTGTTCGAGCACGTTCGGGATCTCGCCCGGCGAGAGCGTCGAGCCGCGCTGTTGGACGGTCTGCGAGCGGATGAAGTCGTACAGGTTGTCATCGATGGCGCTCACCGAGATGCGCGTCGGGCCGAAGAACGCCACCGCCAGCCACGGCAGCCGCACCGTCAGCGTGCCGTCCAGGTTGAGGTCATAATTGCCCTCATTGATGATGTTCGACTCGTTCACGACGAACTCGGCGAGGTCGTCTTCCACGTCGCTGCCGGTCGTATCGACGAGGTCGCTGTAGAAGGGCGTCAGCCGGGTCGGTCGCGGGTCGAGCGCCTCGATGGAGAAGATGTAGAAGCTTTGCCGCCCCGGATAGCGGCTCGGCGTCACCTGCACCTCATACTGTTCCGGGCTTTGATAGACCACCGTGTCGGCCCCGGCGGCGACCACCTCGAAGGCGCCCGGGACCAGCGTCTGCGCCGTCAGTTGCGCGCCCGTGGCGGGGTCGGTGATCTCCAGTCGGTACGTGCGCAGCGGCTCGACGCGGTGCCCGAAACGGGACACGTAGATGCCGCGCGCGCCCGGCGCCTCGCGGTAGGGAAACGCGCTCTCGATCTCACCCGCCTCATCGAGCAGAAACACGCGCACCTGTGCCTCGGAGACCCCGACCGCCGAGGCGTCGAACGTCGCGTTCACGGACACGGTCCGCGTCAGCCGCACCGGCTGAAGCAATTCGCCCGCCACCTGATACGACTCCACGACCAGTTCAGGCGTGTGATCCGGCGTCACCGTCCCGTCGCAGGCGGCGAGGAAGACGAGCCCGATCGTGAGCGCGCGCGCCCATCCGCCCCGGACGCGGGCCGCCCGGCCTTTCGTTCGCTCGTAGACGCCGTTTCGGTTCATCTGCTCACAACCGGTCTTTGTTAAAATCGAAGCGTGAAGGCAAGGTTCGGGATCGGCACCGGGATCTGTGGAATCTCCCTTCGCTCGACATTGCCTTCGGCTTTGAACTCGAAAAAGTAGAACCACACGTTCCGGCGGGCATACGCGTTGATCACTTGCACCTGCAGTTCGTAATCCGCGAAGCCGAAGAAGCGCCCGCGGCGGCTCGCGCCCACGTCGAGGCGATGATAGGCGGGCAGGCGCGCCTGGTTGAAGGGACTCACGAGCACGTCGCGGCGTCGGGAGCCGAAGGGGTTGTCGATGAGGCGATACTGGGAAGCAGGCTCGGTGTACGCCTGCCCCGTCGCATACGTGAGCACGCCCGTGAGCCGCCATGCCCGCGACAGGTCATAGTTGACGACGAGGTTCAGTTCGTGCGTGCGGTCGTACTTCGGCGGGAAGAACTCGAAGTCGTTCAGGTCGGGGAAGCGCCGCCGCGTCACCCCGAAGGTATAGCCGAGGAAGCCGTTGAAGCGCCCGCGCGTCTTTTCGAGAAAAAGCTCACCGCCGTAGGCGAAACCCTCGCCGAAGTGAAACAGGTCGGCATAGTCGAACCCCGCCGCATCGGGCAGGAACGGGTCGAGTTCGAAAAGGTCCTCCATGTTCCGGTAATAGACCTCCACGTCGACGTTGATGCCGTGCCCGGCGCTCGTTTTCACGCCGGCGACGAACTGATCGCCATAGGCGGGCGGCACGCCGTTGTCCGTCGTCAGCCAGATATCGAAGCCGGTGAAGACCTCGCTCGTGATGAGCGTCAGAAACTGATAGTACCGCCCGTATCCGAATTGCAGGCGCACGGCGTCGCTCGGGCGGTGCTCCACGGAGAAGCGCGGCTCCAGCCGGAAATATTGCCCTTCCCCGAAATAGTTGGCCCGCAGCCCGCCCTGGAGGGTCCACGCCGGGGACGGGCGATAGGTCTCTTGCACGTAATAGGAGCCGTACGCGGTGTGCGTGCGCTCATCGAGGGTCACCGCGCCGTCGAAGCGGTTGCGCAGGCGAAACGTGAACAGCCCCGCCCAGAAGCCCCCCTCCACGGTGTGTCGCTCGTTCGGGATGTACTCGAAATCCCCTTTGGCCGAGACGTCGTATACCGTGTTCTCCCGCTCGATGGGCGTGCCTCCGATGTCGAACGAAGGCTCGCTGAGATAGCGGGAAGCCGTAAAGGTGAAGTTCGAGAAGAGCCGCTGCGAGAAGATGTGCGTCCAGTTCAGGCTCCCGGTGCGGTTGCCGTATCCGAGTCTGAGGCGCGCGTCGGCGAAGAGGGGCAGGTTGAGGCGGTCGCGCCCGGCGTAGAAGGCGAGCGAGAGGCGGTCGTTCACGGAGGCGTCGAAGTTGACCTTGCCGTTGACGTCGATGAAGTGGAACGCATCGGGGATGCCGTCGATGTCTTGTCCGCGCAGGACGGCCAGGAGCGGTTCGAGCGTCGAGCGGCGGACGGCGAGCATCCACGAGCCCTTCGCATACGGTCCCTCGGCGATGGCGCGCGAGGCCAGCAGACCAAGGCTCACCCCGCCCTGCGTCCGGCGACGGTTGCCGTCCTTGTTGTAGATGTCCACCACGGCGCCGAGCCGCCCGCCGTACTCGGCCGGATAGCCTCCTTTGTACAACCGCACGTCTTTGATGGCGTCCGGGTTGAACGTGGAGAAAAAGCCGAAGAAATGGCTCGGGTTATAGACCGTGGTGCGGTCGAGGAGGATGAGCGTCTGATCCGGACTGCCGCCCCGGATGTAGAGGCCGCTCGAATAGTCGGAGGCCGCCTTCACGCCGGGCAAAAGCTGGAGCGAACGGAACACGTCCGGCTCCAGCACGGCCGGCACGCGCCGAACGACGTCGGTCTCCAGGCGCGCCGCCCCGATCCGCCGGACTTCCTCTTCGGACTCCCGCTCGGCCGTCACCTCGATCTCTTCGAAGACCAGTCCCTCCGGCATGAGCGCGACGTCGAGGCGGCGATGCTCACCCGGCGCAAGCGTGATCGCGGTGCGGCGCTCTTCATAACCGATGTACGAGACGACGAGCGTGTACGCGCCCGGCGCGACGTTCGTCAGCGTGTAATAGCCCGCTTCGTTCGTGGCCGTCCCGTACGGCGTGCCCGCGAGCGCCACGTTCGCCAGGAGGAGCGTCTCGCCGGACGTCGCGTCGGTGACGAAGCCGCTCACGGACGCGTTCTGTCCCCATGCCGGCGCCGCCCAGACCGCCAGCATCGCCATCCACCCGATCACCTTTCGCATGCCTGTCCAGCCGATTCATGGAGACGGTACGAGGAGACAGAGACACGAAAGCCCGAGCGCCCGTTCCCCACGTTCCGACGTTTTGCCCCGCGTCCCTCGCCTCATTCTTCGAGCAAAAAGCGCGCGCGGTCCGGGTAGTCGGTGATGATTCCCTCGACGCCGAGGGCCTTGAGGCGGCGCATCTGCTCGACGTCGTTGACCGTCCACGGGATGACGCGCATGCCGCGCGCGTGGGCCGCTTCGAGCAGCGCGGCGTCTACGAGGTGGTAGTCGGGGCTGTAGACGTCGGGCGTGAAGCCGAGTCGTTCGAGGTTGGCCGTGAGGCCCGCGTCCTCCTCCTGCCCGATGAGCAGCGCCGTCCGCAGGCCGAGGTCGTGCGCGCGGGCATACTGGAGGGTGCGCACGTCGAACGACTGAAGGATGACCCGGTCGGTGATGCCGGCCTCGTCGAGCACCTCATAGAGCAGGCGCGTGAACACGTCGGGCGGCGGGTGATAGACGCCGTCGCCTTCAGGCGAGGACTTCGTCTCGATGTTGTACCACACCGGTGGCCGATCGTGCGTGCGGGTGTAGGCTTCGGCAGCGGCGATCACGTCGCGAAGCAGCGGCTTGGCGACCTTCATCTTCTGCTGGTCGGGAAAGCGCGGGTGGCCCCGGCTGCCGCAGTCGAAGCGCGCAATCTCGTCGTACGTCAGGTCATAGAGCCGGTACGAGCGTTCCTTTTCGAGCGGCACCGGTTCGCCCGAGGGCAGCGAGCAGAACGTGCCCGAGAACCACGGATCGTGCGAGACGACGACCTGCGAGTCGGCGGAGATCACCACGTCCATCTCCAGCGTGGTCACGCCGAGTTCGAGCGCGCGGAGAAAGGCGGGCAGGGTGTTTTCGGGCATCAGGCCGCGCGCGCCCCGGTGCCCCTCGACGTCGAATTTCGGCCACGGGATGGACGGGTTCGAATGCATAGCCGGGAGAAAAAGCGCCGCGCCGAAGACGAGCGCCGCGAAGACGCGCCCGCGCCTTCGGGCCCTGCGCGCCCGGACGACGGCCCCTGGATGGTTAAGAGTTCGGTGCATGGGACGATAATCTTCACGACAGTCAACCGACCAACCCGAAGATAGGCCTGCCGGTCCGAAGGTGCATAATACGACTTCACCCCGTCGATGTCGTGCTTTTCGTGTTTCGTCGCGCATATTTCGCGGAGGGCTTTCCCGTGATGCGAAATGCGCCCCACGCACGACCTTACCTCATACGTGCGTGGGTGCACCAACGTCCGTCATAAAATCGACACGGGGACGTCGAGGCGGGAAAAAGTCCCAGGCCGCAAAGGGAAGTTTTCCCCTGTCTCACATCGAGACTATCGCCTACCTTACAGGTCCTTTTCGGCGCGGTCGTAGTGGTTGAGATATGCTTCGCACAGGACGTAAAAAAAGAATCCCACGCCTCGCCGCCGGCGTTTCCGGGCAAGCTACGTCCCTGATCCACGTCCTGTACGTGGACGCCTCGAAACGCGACCGGAGTCAGGTGCACCGGGTGCTCGAAGAAGAGCACGGGGGCTTCCGCGTCACCGAGGCCGATTCGCGGCAAGCGGTCGAGGCGCGCCTCGCCGAACGCCCGTACGATCTCGTCCTGACCAATTTCGACGTTCCCGGCTTCGAGGGCTTTCAGGCGCTCGAAGCGCTCCAGGCGCATGATCCGGGCCTTCCCATCGTGATCCTGACGGGCGCCGGTTCCGAAGAGATGGCCGTCGAAGCGATGAAGCGGGGCGTGACGGATTACGTCATCAAGACGCCGGAGCGCCTTCAGCGCCTGCCGCACACGCTCCGAGCCGCCATCGAGAAGAAGCGCTTGCACCGGGCAAGGATGCGGGCCGAGGGCAAGCTGACGGCGCACATCCACCGGCAGGCGGTCGTCGTCGAACTCGGCCAACGCGCCCTCTCCGGCGCGCCCCTCGACGCGCTCCTTCAGGAAGCCTGCATCCTCGTAGCGCAGACGCTCGACCTCGAATTTTGCCATGTGATGGAGCAGGTCGAGGATCGGCATACGCTCTTTCTCCGTGCCGGAGTGGGGTGGGAGGACGGCCTCGTCGGCCACGCCATACTCCACCTGGGCCCGGACGCCCATCGGTGCTTCCCCGAGAACACCAAGCCGATCATCATCGAGCGCCTGAGAGGACAATCCTGTGCATGCACGCCGCCGCTGTTGCGAAACCACGGCGTCGTCAGCGGCATGAACGTGCGCATCCCCGGCGAGGAGCGCCCCTTCGGTTATCTCGGCGCGTATACCCGGCGACGCGAGCGTTTCTCCCTCGAGGACCTTCATTTCCTTCAGGCCATCGCCAACGTGCTGGCCGCCGCCATCGACCGGAAGCGTTCGGAATCTCGTCTGAGCCGGAGTGAGGAGCGGTATCGCCGCCTCGTCGAGAGCGCCCGCGACGTGATCTATACGATCTCGAAAGACGGGCGGCTCACCTCGCTCAACCCCGCCTTCGAAACGCTCACCGGCCACCGCATCGACGACTGGCTCGGCAAACCCTTCGAAGAAATTCTCCACCCCGAGGACGTCCCGACGGCGCGCAAGGCCTTCGCGCGCATCCGCGACGGAGAGCGCCCCCCGCCCTACGAACTGCGCATCCTGACGGCAAACGGCGGCTGCCTCGTGGCCGAGCTCACCTCGCAGCCCAACATCGAGCACGGCGTCTTCCTCGGCGTCTTCGGCATCGCCCGCGACATCAGCGACCGCAAGCGCTTCGAGCAAGAACTCATTGCCGCGCGCGACGAGGCCGAGGAGATGAGCCGTCTGAAGACGGCGTTCCTTACCAACATGAGCCACGAGATTCGCACGCCGCTCACCTCGATCATCGGCTTCGCCTCCATCCTGACGAATGAGGTCGCCGAGGAGCACCGCGAGTTCGTGCGCCTCATCGAACAGAGCGGGCAGCGCCTGCTCACCACGCTCAACTCCGTGCTCGACCTCTCCATGCTCGAAGCCGGAACCATCAAGCTCGGCTGCCGGCGCGTCAATCTGACCCTGGAACTGGAGGCCAAGGTGGCGCGCCTTCAGCGCGAAGCCGCCCGAAAAGGGCTCAAGATCCAATTCCTCCCGGCGCACGACGAACTCTTCGCCGAGATCGACTGTGCCTGCCTCGACCGCATCCTCGAAAACCTGATCGGCAACGCCGTCAAGTTTACCGAGACGGGCGAGATCACGATCACGCTCGCGCGTGAAGGCGACCGCATCGAAATCGGCATCACCGATACGGGTGTGGGCATTCACCCCTCGTTTCTGCCCCACCTCTTTGACGCTTTCAAACAGGAAAACATGGGAATCGACCGCCCCTTCGAGGGCACCGGACTGGGCCTGTCCATCACCAAAAGGCTCGTCGAGTTGATGCAGGGCGAGATCCGGGTGGAGAGCCGCAAGGGTTACGGCAGCACGTTCACCGTGTCGCTGCCGACGCGTCTCACCGCGGCCCCTCGTCCCGCCGCCGAGACGCCCGCCGAGGAGCCGCCCGCCGCGACGCCTCCGAGTGTGCTCGTCATCGAAGACAACCCCGACATGCTCGTGCTCGTCGAGCGTTTCCTCAGCCCCGCCTACGACGTCGCCACGGCGCTCGACGAGGAGGAGGCCCTGGCGCTGGCCCGCGAACGACGCTTCGACCTCGTGCTCATGGACATCAACCTGGGCCGCGCCCGCACCGGCGTCGAGGTGCTCGAAGACCTGCGGCAGGCGCCGGGTTATGCGGACGTGCCGGTGATCGCCGTGACGGCCTATGCCCTCCCCGGCGACCGTGAGCACTTCCTCCGCACCGGCTTCGACGGCTATCTCGGCAAACCTTTCACCAAGCCCGTCTTGCGTGAGACCATCGCACAGGTGCTGGCCGGATAAGCGGCCCGCTGCCCCACCTCTGCCCCGAACGATCCCGCAAGACGGCGCCCACGGGAGCACGCGACTGGAGGGCGTGCTCCCGTGCTTTTTTATCGACCTCAGGCCCCGGCGGGAGCCACGCGCAGGGCCTGTGCAGGCGCATATCGCCGACCTCGCGCCCGCGCCCGTTTCAGCGCGCGCTCGTAGGGATAATAATCGACCTGCATCGTGTGGCGCTCCGAGGCCACGTATCGCCGGTTCATGGCCCGCTCCTCGCGCGCGACGGCCCGCCGCATCGCCGCCTCCCCGGGCAACCCCGACGTGCCTTCGAGCAGGTCCGCCACCCACTCGGACTGAAGTTCGGCCAGCGGCATGATGGCGCCCAGCGGCTGAATCAACCCGATGAAGTACAGATTCGGATAATCCGGCGGGACGACGTGCAGATACAGCGGGAGCCGGTTGCCCTCCGGGTTCATGAAGCCGGGCTCGAAGAACGGAAACGCCACCCGGTAGCCCGTCGCATACACGATCACGTCGATCCGCTCTTCCGTCCCGTCGACGAAGCGGACGCGGTCGCCGTGGAGCCACTCGACGTTCGGCTTCGGCGTGATACGCCCGTGCCCGATGAGGTTGAGCAGATCCGACGAGATGGTCGGGTGCTCCTGAAGGAGCCGGTGGGACGGCGTCGGAAAGCCGTAGCCCGACTGCGGGCCGCGCGCAAGCGTGAGGAGGAGCGAGAACGTCAGACGCTGAAACCAGAGCGGAAAGCGCGACATGAGCGGCGTCGTCCAGGCGTCGAGCGGCCGGCCGAGAAGGTATTTCGGGATGACGTGCGCCCCCTGCCGCGACGACAGAAACGTCCGCGCCGCCACGCGCGAGACTTCGCACGCGATGTCACACCCGGAGTTGCCCACCCCCACGACGAGCACGTTTCTGTCTTCGAAACCGTCCGGCGTGCGATAATGGTGCGAGTGCATCGTCTCCCCCGCAAACGAACCGGGGAAGGAGGGGTACTTCGGACACCAGTGATGCCCGTTGGCGACAAGCACCGCGGCGTACCGCCTCGTGCGGGTGCGCCCCTCCGGACCGGCCACCGTCACGTCGTACGTCCCGTCCCCGCGCGGCGCGACGCGCTTCACCTCCGTCCGAAACGTGATCGTGTCGCGGAAGCCGAAGTGATCGACGTAGGCCTCGAAGTAGGCGAGGATCTGCGCGTGATGGGGGAAATCCGGATAATGATCCGGCATCGGGAAGTCGGAATACGCCATCTTGTCGCGTGACGTGTTGATGTGGAGCGACCGGTATGCCGACGACCAGCCGTTGTCGTTGCCGTAGCGCCAGTTCCCCCCGATGCCCGAGCTTTTCTCGAAGCAGTCGAACGGGATCCCCCGCTCGTGCAAAACCTTCGCTGTGGCGAGGCCCGAGGACCCTGCTCCGATGAGACACACCCGATCCGTTGCCATAGACTCCGTTTTTTGACGCGTTCTTGTTTACTTTCCATGGCGTTCGCCCGCCTTCCCGGGGATCCGCCGCGCCAAGATACCGACGTTTTCACACATTCGCCCGCCTCATGTCCGACGAAGCCCACTTCCGCAAGCTCGAACGCATGTACCACGCCGCGCCGTGCAATGCGCCGTACGCGCCCCGCCTCACCATCGGCGACGGCGTGGCGGAGGTCGTCCTCCCGGTCACGCCTGCGCTCTTTCATGCGGCGGGGGCGGTGCACGGCTCCGTCTATTTCAAGGCGATGGACGACGCGGCCTTCTTCGCCGCCAACGCGCTCGTGCGGGACGTCCTCGTGCTCACGGTCTCGTTCACCGTCTATTTCACCCGTCCCGTCTCCGGGGGCACGCTTCGCGCGAGCGCGCGCGTGGTCCATCGCTCGCGGCGGCTCCTCATCGCCGAGGCGGAGGTGACCGACGCGCGGGGGCGGACGCTCGGGCGCGGCTCCGGAAGCTTCATGCCGAGCACGATCCCGCTGGCCGAAGACATAGGCTACGCCTGACCCGCGCCCTCAGGCCGCGCGGACGACGGCCAGCTCGTCCCAGCGCGTCGTGTACCGGGGCGAGCGCCGTGCCTGCCGCATCGCCCAGGAGCGTCCCGTGCCCTCGGCGGCCAGAAACAGCGCTCCCCGCCCGAAACGCCGGTTGACCCGGTCCATCACCTCCATGAGCCGCGCCTGCCGACGGGGATCGGCGGCGACGAACAGGTCGCCCTGCACGCGATCCTTCGGCGTGAGGCCCATCAACAGCACCCCGGCCTTTCGGTACACGTATCCCGGCGTATAGGCGCGCTCCAGCCCCAGCTTCGCATACCGCACCAGGTCCGGCGCGAAAGCCGTCGGGCGAGGCAGGGTCAGCGTATACATACCCGTGCGATGCGGCCCCTCGCCATGGTATTTCGTCGTCACGAAGACGCGGAGGATCGCCGCCGCGAGCCCTTCGCGCCGGAGCTTCGCCGCCGCCCGCGCGGCATCGTGCGCGACGGCCTCGCGGATCGGTTCGAGGCGTTCGAGCGGCTCGCCGAACGAACGGCTGCACGTGACCGTCTTCCGCTCCACGGGCGCCTCTTCGAAGGGAATGCAGGCGATGCCCCGCAGTTCGTGCACCGTGCGCAGGCCCATCACGTTGAGATGTCGTCGCACCCACGGGTCGTCGGCGTCGCGGAGGCGGCGCGCCGTGGAGAGGCCTGC
This sequence comes from Rhodocaloribacter sp., assembly GCF_056451265.1. Lineage (NCBI taxonomy): Bacteria > Pseudomonadati > Rhodothermota > Rhodothermia > Rhodothermales > Rhodothermaceae > Rhodocaloribacter > Rhodocaloribacter sp. Next base: position 12,468 of record NZ_JBWOPL010000078.1, read on the forward strand.
CGCGCACAGCTTCGCCGCCCACTGCCGCCCGATGCCCCACACGTCCGCCACCGGCACCTCGGCCAACAGGCCGTCCACGTCGTGCGCCGAGAGATCGAACACACCGCCCGCCGCCGCACGCTTCTTCGCGAACCGGTTGGCTATCTTCGCCAGCGTCTTCGTCGGTCCCAGGCCGATGGAGGTCGGGATGCCGGTGTCGCGGAGCACCCGGCGGCGGAGGCCCGCCGCCTCGTCCGGGGCGTGCAGGCGCAGGAACGCCTCGTCGATGGAATACACCTCGACGTCCGGCGTCGCCTCGCCGAGCGTGAGCATCACCCGCTCCGACAGGTCGCCATAGAGCGCATAGTTCGACGAGAAGACGCGCACGCCGTGCCGCCGGACGAGGTCGCGCACCTTGAAGAGCGGCGTCCCCATGGGGATGCCGAGCGCCTTCGCCTCGTTGCTCCGGGCAATCACGCAGCCGTCGTTGTTCGACAGCACCACCACCGGCACGCCGCGCAGGCGCGGGTCGAAGACGCGCTCGCACGAGACGTAAAAATTGTTGCAATCGACGAGCGCGATCATGGTTTGAACGTGCGGATGGCATGCGTCACCACCCCCCAGTGCTCGACCTCGCCGCTCCCGGGGCCGAGCGCCGGATAGCCGTCGCGGTCGGAGACGAGCATCCGCCGCCCGCCGGAAGAAACGAGCCGCTTGACGGCTACCTCGCCGTCGGCCGAGACGATGACGAGGTCCCGATTTCCCGGCTCCAGCGAGCGATCCACCACCAGCAGGTCGCCGTGATGCAAGGTCGGAAACATCGAGCGTCCCTGCACCCGGACGAAGAACGTGGCCGCCGGATGCCGGACGAGATATTCGTTCAGGTCCAGCTTGCGGTCGAGGTGATCATCCGCCGGGGAAGGAAAACCGGCATGCACGAGCGACAGATACAGGGGCAGTTCCCACTTCGTGAAGGAAGACGCCATGCGCGTATTTCGTATTTCGTAGCCGTGACGCGGAGTCGCATCCGATGAATGACGGGTCTAAAAATATCACGCCGCTTCGCCATGCACAAGTTTTACACATATGTAAAATCAACAACCATTCGTCGCGGCGAAAGGGGCGGGCGCGTCGGTCGGCGACGGGGGCTGCATCCGAGCGGGACGCTTCACGCGCCCATGATGCGCCGGAGGAGGATGCGGTCGCGGAGGCGATCCGGGAGGAGCCGCTGGAGCGCCCACCGCACGCGCGCCATCGAGCCGACGAGGTACCGCGTCTTCGGGCGGCGGGCCGTCAGCGCGTGACGCACGACGGCGGCCACCGCACTCGGCGGCGCGCCCCTGGCGCCCCTCCCGGCGACGAGCGCCCGCATCTTCTCCATGACCTCGCGATAGAGCGCCGTCGCGCCGGGATCGGCCTGCGCGAGGAGCGCCTCGGCATGCGCCTCGCCTTTCCCCCAGATCGGCGTCGCCACACTGCCCGGCTCGACGATGACCACCTCGACGCCCCACGGCGCGAGTTCCATACGGAGGCTGTCGGTCAGCGCTTCGAGGGCGAACTTCGAGGCGCAGTATGCCCCGACGAACGGCAGCACACTGATCCCGCCGATGGAGCCCATGTTCACGATGCGCCCGCGCGCCTTCCGCAAAAGCGGCAAAAACGCCTGGGTGACGGCAAGTTGCCCCGTCACGTTGACCTCGAACTGCCGCCGGAACGCATCGAGCGGCATCACTTCGAGCGGGCCGGCCAGAGCGATGCCCGCGTTGTTCACGAGCCCGTGCAAGCCTGCCTCGCCCACGGCCTCGGCCACCGTTTCCGCCGCTGCCGCGATGGACGCCGCGTCGGTCACGTCGAGGAAGAGCGTGCGGAGACGCGGCGATGCTTCGGCTTCGAGCGCCCCGGCATCCTCCGCGCGGCGCACCGTGGCGAAAACCGTGAAGCCGCGCGCGTCGAGGTCGAGCGCGCACGCCCTGCCGATGCCCGTCGAAGCGCCCGTGATCACCATATTCCTTTCCTGCATACCGGGTCCTCTTTTTTACACATCGCCGTCGCGGACGAGGAGGTCGCGGCAGACATCGTCGGTGGAGGCACAGCCGGAGAGGGCAAGCGTGAGGTCGAAGTCGGCCATGAGGTTGAGCGCCACGTCGCGCACGCCCGCTTCGCCGCCGAGGGCGAGGCCGTAGACGTACGGGCGGCCCAGGAGCACGGCCTTTGCGCCGAGGGCGAGGGCCTTGAAGACGTCCGCGCCGCGCCGGATGCCGCTGTCGAAGAGCACCGGCACGCGGTCCCGAACGGCCTCGGCGACCGGTGCGAGCGCCTCGAGCGCCCCGAGCGCGCCATCGACCTGCCGTCCGCCGTGGTTCGAGACGATGATCCCGTCGACGCCGTGATCGAGGGCCTGCCGGGCGTCGTCCGGATGCACGACGCCCTTGACGAGGATGGGCAGGCGCGTATGCTCGCGGAGGAAGGCGAGGTCGAGCCACGTGAGGGAGGGATCGGAAAACGTCTCGGAGAAACGCCGGATGGCGGCAAAGGGGTCCTCTTCGGGCGGCGCGGGGAGGGCGGCGCGAAAGACGGGGTCGGTGAAATAGTTGGCGAGGCCGTCGCCGAAGAGGAACGGCAGATAGGCTCCCTGAAGGTCGCGCTCTCGCCAGGCGAGGAGCTTCGTGTCGAGCGTGACGACGAGGGCGGAGAACCCGGCGGCCTCGGCGCGTCGAAGGAGACTTGCCGTGAAGTCGCGGTCCCGCCCCCAGTAAAGCTGGAACCAGCGGGGCGTCTCGCCGAGGGCTTCCGCCACGCTTTCCATCGGCTTCGACGAGACGGTGCTCAGGATCTGCGGCAGGCCGAGCGAGCGGGCGGCGCGCGCCACCGCCTCCTCGGCGTCCTCATGCACGATGCCGAGCACGCCGATGGGCGCGAAGAGGATCGGCGCGGGGAACCGTTGGCCGAAAAGCTCTACGCTCAGGTCGCGGCGGGCGACGTCGCGCATCATGCGGGGCACGATCCGCCACCGCCGGAACGCTTCCCGGTTGGCGGTCATCGTGTCCTCCGAGCCCGCGCCTCCGGCCACGTACGCGAAGGCTTCGGGCTTCATCTGCGCTTCCGCCGCACGTTCCATCGCCTCGAAGGCGAGGGGCCGCTCGGGCGTCTGCTGCTGAAGACCCGCGAGATAGATCTGGAATTGCCGCTGCATCCCCAGCGACTCGGAAGGCGGCTTACTCATCGTATCCTCCAGGCATGTGGGACAACGTCGTCTCGCCCCAAGGATACAAAAATTTATCTTAACCGGACGTCCGCCTCACGCCGCCAGCGCCATGGTCGGCACGCGGCGCATCGTCCCGGTGTGCGGGCGCGGGAAGGCGACGGTGCAATGCCGCCCGTGCGGGGCGTCCCGCCCGACGGTGATCGTGCCGCCCATCCGCTCGACGAGGCGCCGGGCGATGGTCATCCCCACCCCCGGCCCGGCGGCCCGCGGCGCTTCGGCAGGCGACGCTTCGGCAGGCGACGCTTCGGCGGGCGCGCGCGGGACGACCGTGAGCCGCCCCCCGGCATCCTGCACGTGGATGCGGACGGCCTCCGTTCCGGCTTCGACCCGGACGTGCACGTATCCCCGCTCCGCCCCCCGGATCGCGTTTTCGAGGAGATGATACACCACGCGGTGCATCCCGACGGCGTCGGCTTCGACGAGGACGGGCTCGGGGACCCCCTGATACACCAGGCGCAATCCTTTCTCGTGGGCCGACGCCTGAAGCTGCGCCACCGCATCGGTGACGGCATAGCGCACGTCCACGGTCTCGGTGGTCATCGGCTTCGGGTTCTCCTCCAGCCGCCCGAGTTCGCACAAGGCATCGACCGTCCTGAGCAACCGATGCCCGTTCGCCGAGATGGCCTCGACGAAGCGTTTGTGCGGCGGCGCTTCTTCTTCGAGGGCGGATGCATAATCCAGAATGGCCGTCAGCGGGCGGCGCACCTCCTGCTGAACGTCCGCCAGAAAAGCTTTCTTCGTCTCTTCCACCGCTTCGGCCTCACGGCGCAAGGCTTCGACTTCGACGTGCGCCGTCACGTCTTCAAAGACGGCGAGGCAATACCGGACGTCCCGGCTGAACGCGGTCAGGCTGAGGCGCGCCCAGCACGTGCTCCCGTCCCGCCGAACGAACGCTTCCGCCGGTTTCCGCCCGTCGTCGGTGGCCTGCCGCACCCGGCGCAGGCGCGTCTCCCGCGCGGGCGGTTCCTCCGCCGAGATGCGCGCGAGCGTGAGCGCCTGCAGCTCGCGCTCGACGTAGCCGAGCATCCGCTGAAGCGCCGCGTTCGCATACACGAACCGCCCCTCGGGGTCGAGCACCGCCACGCCGATGCTGCCGTGTTCGAAAAGCTTCTCGGCGGCGATTGCGCGCGTGGCCGCGTCGGCGACCGGGTCGGGCGGCTCCGGTTCCCCGGCATTCGCCTCTTCGTCCGGAACGGCGCTCCGGAGGCGCGTCACCACGAAGACGATCGCGGCTGCCGCGAGCAGAACATAGGCCCCCCACACCAGCCACGTGAGCCGCCGGCCCTCGACGGCCAGCGCGCCATAGGCGTCGGAGAGTTCGGCGCGCGCCCGGGCGGAAACCATCCGCACGCGCAACCCCGCAAGGGTGGGATCCTCATGAAGAAAAGCGTTCTCGACGTGCTCGAGTTGCGCGAGCGCGCGTTGCTGAAGAGCAATGGAAGCGCGGGCGTCCGTCATCCGTTCCGTGAAGAACAGACCGCCGATCCCGGCACAGAGAAACAGCGCGACGGGCAATCCCCGCAGCCGGCGCATCTTTTCGATGGCAATCATGGCTTGATGGCACGTTTGGTTCTGGCATTTGGCTATATCACGTATCGGCGATATTTCAGAACCTTAAATGTGCGGGCATCCGACGCGCGGTCAGAGGCTCGCGCGGCCGTCACCATTCCACGAAGAAAGACCTCCTCACGGGGGCGGGCATTCGGAACGCATACCGGCATTTCGCCGGGCGTCGAGGTTAAAGCTCGACGCCGAGCAGATCCGCAAGGAGGCGTCCGATCTCGGTGTTGTCGTGATTGCCGACGAAGCGCGCGCGCCCCGGGCCGAAGGCATACAGGTTCACGTCGACGCCCGTATGCCCGAAGGTGGTCCAGCCGAGGATCGCCTTTCGGCTGACGACCTCGTTATAGGCGCGAAAGAAGGCGGCGGCGTCCCGGTCCTCATAGGCTTCGACGAGCGAGGCGCGGCGAGGCGCGGCGAGTTCGTCCAGGCGGATGCCGGTCTCTTCCACCAACGTCTGCGCCAGGTCGCCGCCTGCCGTGAGCCGCTCCCACAGCGCGCCGTTCGAGTGTTTGATCGGTTCGAGCGCTTCCGGGCGCCAGGCATAGACGCCCGTCCCGTCGATGTTTCGGCCAAGCGTGAGGCCGCCCGTCTCGTGGTCGGAAGTCGAGACGATGAGCGTCTGCCCGTCGGCGCGGGCGAAGTCGAGCGCGGCGGCGACGGCTTCGTCGAAGGCGAGGATGTCGTGGAGGTGCGCGGCGGCGTCGTTGCCGTGCGCGGCGTGGTCGATGCGGCTGCCCTCGACCATGAGGAAGAAGCCGTCGGGGTCGTCTTTGAGCAGGTCGATGGCTTTCCGCATCATCTCGGCGAGACTCGGCTCGCGCGCCGGGTCGCGGTCGATCTCATAGGCCATGTGGCCGGGCGTGAAGAGGCCGAGCACCGGCGCGCGAAGCTCGGCGTCGAAGTCGGCGCGGGTCCGGACGATCTGATAGCCGGCTTCCCGGGCTTCCTCGAAGAGGTTGCGCCCGTCGGTGCGGCTTCCGCCTTCCCCGGAAGGCAGAAAATCCGCGGTTCCGCCGCCGAAGAGCACCTCGATCCCCTGCGCGATCTCCTGCGCGGCGATCTCGGCGGTCATGCCCCGGCTCGGGACGTGCGCGGCGAAGGCGGCGGGGGTGGCGTGCGTGATGGTGCTCGTCACGACGAGGCCGGTCGCCATGCCGCGCGCCTCGGCGGCTTCGAGCACCGTGGTGTGCGGCTTCCCGTCCGGATCGACGGCCAGCGCGCCGTTGTTCGTCTTGATGCCGCAGGCGAAGGCCGTCGCGCCGGCGGCGGAGTCGGTCACGCGGCTGTCGGCGGAGCGCGTCCGCACCGCGCCCACCTGCACCCCGTCGACGGCCAGCCCCTGCCCGCCGAGCACGTCGGTGAGGTACGTGCGCGCGAGCGTGAAGCTCGCCGGGCCGCATCCGTCGGAGATGAAAAGGATCACGTTGTGGGGACGGGTGGCGGGGGCGGCCTCCTGCTGCGCCGTGGCGCCGCAGGCGGTCAACAGAACGACGACAAAGACACTGAGAACGGCTTTCTGTACGGTCATGATCGAACGTGCTCGGGTTGGAAGGAAGGACGCGCCAAGGTACGACGCGCCGGGGCATGAATCGACAGTACGCCGGGCCGCCTCCGCCGTTTCCCCGAAAGCTTGTCGCACCGCGCGTCCCGGCCTCTCGCCGCCGAAACGCTCGGGCCGGACGGCCTGCGCACGACCTGCATGCACGTTGTGCACGAATTGCGCAACCGCCCTCCCCGTCCCCCGTTTCCGCGCCTTCCTCCCCAGGATAAATGTTCGTCTCAACGTCTTTTTCGACGTTTTCGACAAAGTGGCATCCCTTTCGTAAGGGAAAAACCGATACAGGACGCCCGCCGACTCCGCCTGACGCGCATTGTCTCTTCTCACAGCCGCCCTCATTGTCGCATGCATCTTTCGGATACCAATCCCGAGCCGGTCAACGGGTCGATCCCGCGCGAAGGCGTTCGACCTTCCCGTCCGCCCCACCCTTCGCGCAAGCCACGCATCGCCCTGTACTCCCACGACACGTGCGGCCTGGGCCATATGCGGCGCAATCTGCTCCTTGCCCAGACGTTTGCGCAGACGCTCCGGGCGGACATCCTCATGATCACCGGCGCGCGCGAGGCCACGGCCCTGTCCATTCCCCCCGGCGTCGATACGCTGACGCTCCCGGCCCTCTTCAAGCAAGACGACGGCCTCTATCGCCCGCGCCGTTTCAGCTTCGACGTGCAGGAGCTGATCGCGCTCCGGGCACAGATCATCCGCTCCGCGCTCGAAATGTTTCAGCCCGACGTGTTCATCGTCGACAACGTGCCGCGGGGGGCCATGGGCGAACTCGACCCGGCGCTCCACTACCTCCGCCTCGACACCCCCGCGCATACCATCCTCGGCCTCCGCGACGTGCTCGATACGCCGGAGACCGTACGTCGGCAATGGCGCGCCCACGCCAACTTCGAGGCCGTCCGCGAGCTGTACGACGCCGTGTGGGTCTACGGCGACCCGGCGGTCTATGATCTGGCCGAGGCTTACGACTTCCCGCACGAGCTCCGCGCCCGGATGCGTTTCACCGGCTACCTCGACGCCGCCGCGCGGGACGAGGCGAACGCCTCGACGCCGCACGACCTCCCGCCCGCGCTGCGCGACGAGCCGTTCAACCTGTGCGTCGTCGGCGGGGGGCAGGACGGGGCGCACCTCGCCACGCTCTTCGCCCACGCCACGCAGGCTCACGACACGCCGGGCCTCATCGTGACCGGCCCGTACATGCCCGCCGGCGCCCGCGAGCGACTTCACCGCCTCGCCGAGACCACCCCGCACCTCCACGTAACCCGCTTCGTCTCCGCGCCGACCGCGCTCTTTCGCCGCGCCGGGCGCGTCGTGTCGATGGGCGGATACAACACGGTCTGCGAACTCCTTTCCACCGGCAAGCCCGCGCTCATCCTGCCGCGCCTCCATCCCCGGAAAGAGCAACTCATCCGCGCCGAACGCCTCAGCCGCATGGGCCTGCTCGACGTCATGCTTCCCGCGCAAGCCACACCCGGGCGGCTGCTCGGGTGGCTCCGGCAGGCTTCGGTCCCTCATCCGCCTCCCCGCACACGCATCGACATGCGCGGCCTCGAACGCCTGCCCGCGCTCCTCGCCGAGGCCCTTCCCACGCATTTCGCCCCCGTTCCCCACCCCCAACCGAGAATGCGCCATGTCGCCTGCTAACCCCCCCCGCATCGGGTACGTCGTCAAGCGGTATCCCCGGTATTCCGAGACGTTCATCGTCAACGAAATCCTCGCGCATGAAGCGGCGGGGTGGGACCTCGAGATCTTCGCGCTCCGCCCGCCCGTGGACACCCATTTCCAGGACGTGCTCGCCCGGGTGCGCGCGCCGGTGACGTACCTGCCCGGCGCGGGCCTGAAGGCGACCGATTTCTGGCAGTCGATCGAAGCGGCGAGCACGGTGTTGTCCGGTCTGTGGGCCAGGCTCGAAGCGGCCCGGGGCGAAGCGCCCCGCGACGTCCACGCGGCGGTGCATCTGGCCCGCGCCGCCCGCCTGCGCGGCCTCACGCACCTCCATGCCCACTTCGCCTCGTCGGCCACTTCGGTGGCGCGGATGGCCGCCCGCTTCGCGGATCTGCCGTATTCCTTCACGGCGCACGCCAAAGACATTTTCCACGAATCCGTGGACCCGGCCGACCTCCGGCGCAAGCTCCGGGAGGCCGCCGCCGTGGTCACGGTCAGCGATTTCAACCTCACCTTCCTAAGGGAACGGTACGGGGTCGATGCCCGACGTGTGGCGCGTATCTATAACGGGCTCGACCTCGACCGTTTCCCCTTTTCCGCCCCCGGTGAGCGGCCGCCGGAAATCCTTGCCGTGGGGCGGCTGGTGGAGAAAAAGGGGTTCTCCGATCTCATTGAGGCCTGCGCTCACCTGAGAGATCGGGGCGCCTCTTTTTCTTGCCGGATCATCGGTGGAGGCGACCTCGAAGCCGCCCTCCGGGCCCGGATCGAGCGGCTCGACCTCGGCGCGCACGTGTGCCTCAGCGGCCCGCGCCCGCAGCGCGAGGTGATCGAGCGGCTCCGCCGGGCCGCCGTCTTCGCCGCCCCGTGCGTGGTCGGCAGTGACGGCAACCGCGACGGCCTGCCGACGGTGCTCCTCGAAGCGATGGCGCTCGGCACGCCGTGCGTCTCCACGGACGTGACGGGCATCCCCGAGGTGCTCCGCGACGGCGAGACGGGGCTGCAGGTCCCCCGGCGCGCGCCCGCCGCGCTCGCCGACGCGCTCACCCGTCTCCTGACCGACGCCGGACTTCGCGTCCGCCTCGCCACAGCGGCCCGCCGCCTGATCGAAACCTCGTTCGACGTCCATCGGAATGCGGCGCAGCTCCGCTCCCTCTTCCGCCGGACCGCCCCCGACGAGGTCCGCTTCACCCACCTGCTCGCGGAGGCTCCCTGATGCGTATGGCCTACGTCTGCGCCGATCCCGGCGTGCCCGTCTTCGGGACGAAGGGGTGCTCGGTGCACGTGCAAGAGACGATCCGCGCCCTTCGGCGCAATGAGGTGCGCGTCACCCTCTATGCCGCCCGCCTCGGCGGAGACGCCCCGGCGGACCTTCGCGACGTGCCCGTGCGCCGCCTTCCGGCCTCGCCCCGCGGCGACCGCGCCCTCCGGGAGCAGGCGGCGCTCTCGACCAACCGGGTGATGGTCCCCCTCCTCGAACGGGACGGCCCTTTCGACGTCGTCTATGAGCGATACTCGTTGTGGAGCCACGCCGCGATGACGCACGCCCGCGTCACGGGCATCCCCGGCCTGCTCGAAGTGAACGCACCGCTCATCGAGGAGCAGGCGAAGCATCGGGGGCTGGTGGACCGGCGCAGCGCGGAGCACGTGGCGCGGCGCGCCTTCGGGGCGGCTTCGGCGCTGCTGGCCGTCTCCCGAAACGTGGCCGAATACCTGCGGGGCTTCCCCGCCGCGCGCGGCCGCATTCACCTCGTCCCGAACGGCGTCAATCCCGAGCGTTTCCGTCCGGGCCTCGAACCGGCCTGGCCCGCGCCGCCGGGGTCGTTCACCGTCGGCTTCGTCGGCACGCTCAAGCCGTGGCACGGGCTGACTACGCTCATCGAAGCGTTTGCGCGGCTCCACCGGGCGCACCCCGAGTCCCGGCTGCTCATCGTCGGAGAAGGCCCGGAGCGCGGCGCGATGCTCGCGGCCCTGGCCGCCCACGGCCTCCTCAAGGCAGCACATTTCACGGGGGCCGTCGCGCACGAGGCAGTCCCCGCGTTGCTCGCGGCCATGGACGTAGCCGTGGCCCCGTACCCGAACCTCGACGACTTTTACTTCTCCCCCCTCAAGCTTTTCGAATACATGGCCGCCGGCGTCCCGGTCGTCGCCAGCCGGATCGGGCAGATTCCGGAGGTGATTGACGATGGGGTGAACGGGCTTCTCTGCCCTCCCGGCGACGCGGCAGCGCTGGCGGCCTCCCTTTACGTGCTCCGAAGTGATCCCGCGGCCCGCAGGCGGCTTGCCGGGCATGCCCGAGAGCGGGTGCTCGGACGATATACCTGGGAGGCGGGAGCACGACGCATCCTTGCCATCTGCGGGCGTGCTCCGCTCCCTGAAAAGCTTCCGAAGGAGGCGGCCGGCTGATGGGACGACCACAGACACTCAAGCAATCGATGCCTGGCATCTTGCGCATTTTACGGTTTTTATGGCCGTATACGCGGAAGCATCGTCCGCTCGTGACGGGGTCCTTCGCGGCGCTCTTCCTGTCGGTCGCCTTCAAGACGCTGGAGCCCTGGCCCCTCAAGTTCGTGTTCGACCGGGTGATCATGCCGGAGCACGCGAAAGAGACCGTGCTCCCGTGGATCACCTCGCGCGACCCCGTCGTGCTCCTGACGCTGGCCTCCGTGGCGCTTCTCGCCGTCATCGGGCTGCGGGCGGTGGCGATGTACTACAACAAGGTCGGCTTCGCGCTCGTGGGCAACCGCGTCCTCACCGACGTGCGCGGGGCGCTCTTCCGGCACCTGCACTGCCTCTCGCTCTCTTTCCACGACAGGGCCCGGAGCGGCGACCTCATCGTGCGCGTCATCAGCGACATCGGCATGCTCCGCGAGGTCGCCGTGACGGCGTTCATGCCCATGCTCGCGAGCGTGCTCATCCTCGTGAGCATGGCGACCCTGATGCTCTCGCTGAACGGGCCGCTGGCCCTCGTGGCGCTCGCCACGCTCCCGCTGTACTGGCTCCCGACGAAGCGGCTCGGGCGGCGCATCCAGGGCGCGGCCCGCGACCAGCGCAAGCGTGAGGGCGCGATGGCCTCTACCGCCGCCGAGTCGATGGGGGCGATCAAGCTCGTACAGGCGCTCTCGCTCGAGGACGCCTTCTCTCAATCGTTCTCCAGCCAGAACCGCAAGAGCCTCAAAGAGGGCGTCCTCGCGCGCAGGCTGGCGGCGCGTCTCCAGGGCACGGTCAGCCTGATGATCGGCCTCTCGACGGCGCTCGTCCTGTGGTACGGAACGTATCTGATCCTGCACGAACGCCTCTCCCCGGGCGATCTGCTCGTCTTCATCGCCTATCTCAAGTCCACGTTCCGGCCCATGCAGGACTTCGCCAAATACACGGCCCGGCTCGCCAAGGCGTCGGCGGCGGGCGAGCGCGTCCTCGACCTCTTCGACGAGGTCCCGGACGTGTGCGACCGCCCCGACGCCGCGCCGGCCCCGAGCTTCCGGGGGGCGGTGCGCTTCGAGCGCGTCGGCTTCGCCTATGAACCCGGCCACCCGGTCCTCCGGGGCGTGGACCTGAGCGTCGAGCCGGGGCGACAGGTGGCCCTCGTGGGGCCCTCGGGCAACGGCAAGTCGACGCTCGTGAGCCTGCTGCCCCGCCTCTACGACCCCACCGAGGGCCGTGTGTGCATCGACGGGCGCGACGTGCGGGACTTCACGCTCCGCTCGCTGCGGGCGCAGATCAGCCTCGTCCTTCAGGATACGGTCCTCTTTGCCGGAACCATCCGGGACAACATCGCCTATGGCGCGCCCGGCGCGAGCGACGCCGAGATCGAGGAGGCCGCGCGGCTGGCCAACGCACACGGCTTCATCCGGAGGCTCCCCAACGGCTACGACACCGCCGTCGGGGAGCGCGGCGTGACGCTTTCGACGGGCCAACGACAGCGCATCGCCGTCGCCCGCGCCGCCGTCCGTCGCTCGCCCATCCTCATCCTCGACGAGCCCACCTCCGCCCTCGACGAAGCCTCCGAACGCGCCGTCGTCGAGGCGCTCGAACGGCTCTCGAAAGGCCGCACCACGTTCCTCATCACGCACAACCTGCGGCACGCCGCCCGCTCCGACCTGATCCTTTTCCTCGAAAACGGGCGTATATCCGAGCGGGGCTCCCACGCCGAACTCATGCGCCTCGGCGGTCGATATGCCGCCCTCTTTACGCTCGAAAACACCGCTTTCGACCCCTCCCATCCTTCGACCGACCATGCGCTCGCCCTCTGACCTTTCCCCGCACCGCAACCCGTTCGTCTTCGTCGTCGGATGCCCCCGCTCGGGCACGACGCTCCTCCAGCGCATGCTCGACGGCCATCCGTGGCTGGCCGTCTCGAACGACACGCATTTCATCCCGCGCGCCATCAAACACCTCCTCCCGCACGAGCGCAACCCGCCGTTGACGGATGACCTCGTGGCGCGCGTGCGAACGTACAAACGCTTCTATCGCCTCGGCCTCTCGGACGAAGCCGTGGCGAAAGCGGCGCGCGGGGCCGACACCTATCGCGCCTTCGTCTGCGCCCTCTACGATGCCTTCGCCGCGAAAAACGACAAGCTCCTCGGCGGAGAGAAAACGCCCGACTACGTGCAGCGCCTCCCGTTTCTCCATGCCCTTTTCCCCTGGGCGCGCTTCGTCCACATCATCCGCGACGGGCGGGACGTGGCCCTCTCGACGCTCGAATGGGCGCGCGAGGACAAAGGGCCGGGCAAGCTCCCCCTCTGGCGCGAGGACCCGGTGGCGACGTGCGCGCTGTGGTGGCGACGCATGGTGGAGACCGGACGACGCGACGGCCTCGAGCTCGGCTCAACCCGGTATTATGAACTCCGATACGAAGACCTCGTGGCCGACCCCGAGGCCAGACTCCGCGACGTAGCGGCCTTCCTCGACCTCCCCTTCTCGGCCGACATGCTCACCTTCCACGTCGGCAAGACCCGGCGCGCCCCCGGCCTCTCGGCCAAGGCGGCCTGGCTGCCGCCCACCCGGGGCCTCCGTGACTGGCGCACCCAGATGAACGCCCCGGCCCGCGCGCTCTTCGAAGCCCTCGCGGGCGACCTCCTCAAGGCGCTCGGATATGAGCCGGGCGTCGCCGTGATCCCACCGGAGACGGCGGCGCTCGCCGAACGCCGCCGGCGCGCATGGACGCAGAAGAAACGCCCCCGGCCCGCGCCCGCAACGCCGACCTCCCGCCAGGCCTGACCCGTTCCCGAACCTCATCCGACGACCGACGTGCTCACCCCTTACGACTTTGACCTCGCCCGCCGCGACACGGCCCTCCCCGGCCTGCCGATCCTCCTCGACCCGGAAGCCTTCTCCGAGGCGATCCGGCGCGCCGCCCCCTCCGCAGACGCCGCGCGGCCTCTGTACGTCCGGTACAAACCGGGCATGAATGCCCTCTTCGCCTTCGACCTCGACGTGGCGGGCGAGACGGTGACCGTCCACGCGAAAGCGCACCGCCCGGCGGACCAGGTCAAGTTCGACAAGGCGGCGAGGCGTCCGTCCGTGCCCGGCCCGCTGGGACCGGGACGCCTCGTGCTCGCCGACGAAGGCATCATCGTGTCGGTGTTTCCGAACGACGCCAAGCTCAAGTCGCTCGAACGCCTCGGCGATCCGGAACGCCGTCGTCGGCTGCTCGCGCGCCTTTTCCCCGGACGCTCCGACCTCTGGGACGCAGGCCTCGAACGTCTCCGGTACAAGCCCGAACGCCGATACGTGGCGTGCCTGCGTGCGGGCCGCCTGCCTGCGGCGGCCTTGAAGTTCTTCACCGGAGCGGGGTTCGCCGCGGCGCACAAACGGGCGAAGACGTTTGCGCCTTCGGGACCGTTCCGCCCGGTCCGCATGACGGCGGCCTCGAGCCGGCATCGGATCCTCGCTTTCGAATGGTTGCCGGGCCGGGTGCTCTCCGAGGTCCTCGCCACGGGCGCGGCGGCGCGCGGGACGCTCGAACGCGTAGGGGCGGCGCTGGCATACCTCCACGCCGCCCCCGCCGACGGCCTCCCCACGTTCACCCGACGCGAGGAGGCGCACGCGCTCCGAGCCGTGGCCGAGAGCGTCGCGTTCTTGCTTCCCCGTTCGGCTCGGCGCATCCGTGCGCTGGCCGAACGGCTCATCGACGCCCTGGGCCGGATGCCGTTCGAAGGCCGCGCCCTCCACGGCGATTTTTATGCGAAACAGATCCTCATCGACGGCGGCGAAGCCGTTTTTCTCGACTTCGACCGGAGCGTGCGCGGCGACCCGGCGACGGACCCCGGCACGTTCCTCGCCCACCTCGAGCGGGATCGTCTGCGCGGCGCGCTTTCCGAGGACGTCGTCGAGGGGGCGGGCGCGGCCTTGCTCGAGGGTTACCGGCGCGAGGCGCCCGGCCTCGACGAGCGGCGCGTGCGGCTCTACACCGCCGCCGGGCTGTTCCAGCTCACGCCTCACCCCTTCCGTTTCCGCGAGCCCGACTGGCCCGCCCGCACCGAGGCGCTCCTGAACCGCGTCGAGGCCCTCCTCACCCCGGCCGCCGCCCCGCGCGTGACCGTCGCCGCGGCGTCGGCGCCGGAGGACCCCGCCATGCCCTTCCTCGCCGAGGCGCTCGACCCCGACGTGGTCCGCCGCCGCTTCCGCCGGTTTCTGCCCCGCCTCGGCTTCACGAACGCCCGCCTCCACGTCGACGGCGCGCGCGTGGTGCGGCACAAGCCCGGCCGCCGGTGCCTCATCGAATACACGCTCCGCATCGAGCACCCGGACGGCTTCACGCCCCTCGTCCTCCTCGGCAAGGCGCGGGCCAGGGGGCTTGACAAAACCACCTACTGGGTCACGCGGACGCTCTGGCACGACGGGTTCAACGAGACCGCCGCCGACGGCATCCACCTCCCCGAGCCTATCGGATGCGCCCCCGAGTTTCGGATGTGGCTTCAGCGAAAAGCGCCCGGCGTGACCGCGACGAGGCTCCTCGCCGACCCGGACGCCCGCGCCCTCGCTCCCCGGGTCGCCGAGGCCCTCTTCAAGCTCCACACGAGCGACTATGCGCCGCCGCGCCGCCACACCCTGGCCGACGAGCTGCGCATCCTCCACGAGCGCCTGCCTCTCGTCTCCGAAAGCCGCCCCGCGTGGAAACCCCGTCTCGATCGCCTCCTCGAAGCCTGCGATCGCCTCGGCGCTTCCCTGCCGAAGACGAAGCCTCGCCCCATCCACCGCGACTGCCATCCCGACAACCTCCTCGTCGACGGCCCGCGCCTCTACTTCCTCGACCTCGACCTCGCGTGCCAGGGCGACCCGGCCCTCGACGCGGGCAACCTGCTCGCCCACGTCACCGAACACAGCCTCCGCACCTCCGGCGACCCCTCCACGCTGGTCGCATGGGAGACGGCCTTCGAGGATGCTTTCGCGGCTCTTCACGGGGAGACGATCCGCGCCGCCGTGCGCGCCTATGCCACCCTCTCGCTCGTCCGGCACGTGCACATCAGCATGCGCATCCCCGAGCGCCGGGGCATCACCGAAGCGCTGATCGCACTGTGTGAAGCGCGCCTGGCCTCCCATTTCCCCGCCACGCTCCCTTTTTCGACCGGCCTTTCCCTGAGGTGAAGTCATGAAGCACGCGTCGCTCCTTTCCGGCCTGTTCGGCCTCGTGATCGCCTGCGCGGTGTCCGCCTCCGTCGCCCGCGCACAAGATCCCTCCGAAAGCGCCGCGCGCGCGCAGGACGCCTCCGAAAGCGAAGGAGCGTGGCTGCCCCGTCACCTCGATGCCGGCCTCCTCTTCTCGAACTCGTACGACTCGAACATCAACCACGACGCCGATCCGGTGACCTCATACGGGGTGGCGCCGGGACTCCGCGTGCGCTATCTCTCCACCCCTCGGAAGCCGCTCTATACGCTGGTCTATACGGTGGCGCTCCACTCCTACACGAACACCGACAAATGGGACCGCGTCAGCCATCAGTTCAACGTGATCCTCGCCCCGCAACTCTCCGACCGGCTTCGCGCGCAGACCACGGCGACGGTCTCCCTTCGCGGCTCTTCCGAAGACCGCGACATCTCGAACCAGTTTCTCCTCGGCCAGGAGTTCGAGTTCCGCATCGACCGGAACCACCGGCTCTACCTCTATGGCACGTATCGCCTGAAACGTTTCCCCGACAGGCCGGAGAACAATGCCTTCAAACCCAACGTCGGGCTCGACTTCGAGCGACGCCTGCCGGGAGGACGTCGGTGGGGCCTCGGCGTGCGGTACGAGATCAACCGACGGGACAACCCCCGGAGCGACTATGGCCGGTGGACGTTCGACCTCGCATATCGGACCCCCTATTTTTCCGGAAAAAACCAGATCCGCCTCGGGGTCAAATACCGCCGAAAATCCTACGTCCGCAAGCGCGTGACCATCGAGAAGCAGGACGTGCGCCGCCGGGATCAGCGCTGGACGCTCGGGGTCGCGTGGCGGCGCACCTTTGGACGGGGCTTCCACGTCGAACTCGGCTACAAGTTTGAGAACCGCGACTCGAACAACCCCGCCAAGCTCTATCAGGCGCACCTCGTGGAGCTCGCCTTCGCATACGACCTGTGGCGGTGATCCGTCCGGCGGTGATCCGTCCGGCGGCGTTCACCCGCCCGCCATCACGTCCGGGTCGTAGTGCGCGAGGAGCACGCCCGCGCCCGGCCGCAGCCGTTCCGCCTCGACGACGGCCGCCGCGCCGGGCCGCATCGCGACGCGCCGTCCCGTGAGCACGTGCACGAGATGCCCCATCGCCGGCTGATGTCCGACGATCATCACGCGGGGCGGGTCTCCGTGGACTTCGAGCACCTCTTCCAGGTCGTCGAGTGAGCACCCGGGGCCGAGGAGCGCTTCTTCCGTCACCGGAGCGCCGAGCGCCGGGGCCAGGAGCGCCGCCGTCTGCCGCGCGCGAAGGAGCGTGCTGCACAGGATCCGGTCGACCGCCCAGCCCGCCTGCGCGAGGAACGCCGCCTGTCGCTTCAACTTCGCCACCCCTTCCGGAGCCAGCGCGCGCGCGTGATCGGAGCCTCCCGCATGCGGAGGCAGGGCCATGCCGTGACGGATGAGATAAAGGCGCATGGTCTTCGGGGTCGTGGCGTCCTCCGGCCGAAGGACGCCGGATTTTGCCGAATATTGGCAGAAACGGATGCTTCCGTATGCTTACTTACCGACAAGAATCACTCGCTGAGGGAGACGGCATCCGACATCACGAGAAGACTTTTCCAAAACTAGATCATCGGAGGTTCAAATGAAAATTACGGTTGTGGGGGCCGGCAACGTCGGCGCGACGGTGGCCGATTGCATTGCCCGGAAAGACATGGCCCGAGAAGTGGTGCTCATCGACATCGTCGAGGGCTTGCCCCAGGGCAAGGCGCTCGACATGTGGGAGGCTGCCCCGATTCACGGATACGACACGCGCGTGATCGGCACGAACGACTATGCCGACACCGCCGGCTCGGACATCTGCGTCATCACGGCGGGGCTGGCCCGCAGGCCCGGCATGAGCCGCGACGACCTGCTCGCCAAGAACGCCTCCATCGTCAAGTCCGTCACCGAACAGTTTGCCGCCACGAGCCCGAACGCCATCATCATCGTCGTCTCGAACCCGCTCGACGTGATGACGTACGTCGCCTACATGACGAGCGGCTTCCCGAGCCGGCGCGTCATGGGCATGGCCGGCGTGCTGGACACGGCCCGGTATCGCTCGTTCATCGCCATGGAACTCGGCGTCTCCGTGCGAGACATCCAGGCGCTGCTCATGGGCGGCCACGGCGACACGATGGTGCCCTTGCCCCGGTACACCACCATCGCAGGCATCCCGTTGCCCCAGTTGCTCGACCAGGCCCGGATCGACGCCATCGTAGAGCGGACGAAGTTCGGCGGCGGCGAGATCGTCAAGCTGATGGGCACGTCGGCGTGGTATGCGCCCGGGGCGGCGGCGGCGGAGATGGTCGAGTCCATCGTCAAGGATTCGGGCCGCGTGCTGCCGTGCGCCGTATGGCTCAATGGCCAGTACGGCCTCAGCGACCTCTTCATCGGCGCGCCCGTCCGGCTGGGCCGAAACGGCGTCGAGGAGATCCTCGAGGTCGAACTCGACGCGGAAGAGCGTAAGCTTCTCGACGCGTCCGCCGCGCACGTCCGCGCCAACGTCGCCAAACTCGAAGAACTCCAGGCCGCCGGCTGAACCGCGCGGCCTTCCGCGCCTTTCGATCCGAGACGCCGTCGCCCGCCGCGTGTGGACGACGGCGTTTTTTTCTTGCCCCGCTCCCGCGCCATGCCCGAAAGATTGCCCCACTTTGCTCGAACAAAACGCGGGAACAGACCGTTCACAGGCGAACGCACCCCGCATCCCACCACTTATTCATATCCATGAAAAACAGTCTATTGAACACCTCCATGCGTTTGCTCCTCCTCCCTTTTTTGCTCACGGCCTTCATCCTCGCCGGATGCGACTCGAACGGCGGCTCCGACGGAGAACTCATCATTCAGGACCTCGAAGAGGGCGACGGCGACGTCGTCGAGACCGGAGATGCCGTGATGGTCAGTTATGAGGGCAAGCTCGAAGACGGCTCGGTCTTCGACGCCTCGGACCTCCACGACGTGCCGCTTGCTTTCACCGTGGGCGTCGGGCAGGTGATCGAGGGATGGGACCAGGGCATCCTCGGCATGCGCGAGGGCGGCACGCGACGCCTCGTCATCCCGCCCAACATGGCCTACGGACGCCAGGGCGTGCGGGGATCCATCCCCGGCAATGAGACCATCACCTTCGTGCTCACGCTCGACAAAATCCTGGACGACGTATACACCGAGGACCGCGTCGTCGGAGAAGGAGCCACGGCGGAGCTCGGCAAAGTGGTGACGGTGGATTACCTCGGCACGCTGACCGGCGGCGAGGTGTTCGATTCCAGCCAGAACTTCACGTTCGAACTCGGCGGCGGCAACTTCATCGAGGGGTGGAACCGGGGGATCCTGGGCATGCGTGTGGGCGGCTCGCGCCTGATCGTCATCCCCTATCAGCTTGCCTACGGCGCAAGCGGCAACGGCTTCATCCCTCCGTTCGCCGTGCTCACCTTCGAGGTTGACCTCACGGACGTGAGCGACGGGCAGACGCCCGCACAATAACCGACCTCACAGATCGATCCGAACGCCGAATCGAACGGGAAGGAAGCGGGTATTGTCGCTTTTGGCGAGGTTGAGGTTCAGGTTGAAATCGCGTTTGCTCAGTTCCGTGGCGAGCACCGTCACCGACGGCTCGGCATAAACTTGAATGCCCCGTGCGAGGATCAGCCCGACGCCCAACCCGGCCTCGAAGCCGATGGTCGTCTCGGCGTCGCCTTCGAACGTCACCGAGTCGCCGCCGCGCACCGAGATGGTGAAGTCGTCGAGCTTGCGCCGGTGCACCCCCGCGCCGAGGAAGGCGTACGGCGCGAAGCGTTTGCTCGCCTCCAGGTTGGCTCTCATCCGCACCGTGCCCGAGAGCACCGAGATCGCCCCGCCGTCGAGCGCAAGGTCGATGCCGAGCACGCCGGCGTCCCCGAGAAACTCGGCCTTCTCGATGGGGAAGTTGTGGTACGAGACCCCGCCGACCACCTCGAACGTCCCGCTCAGGCGCACGCCCGCCGCCGCCCCGGCCGTGTATCCGACGTTCCAGAAATCCGAGAACGCGTTCGGCGCGAGCGGCGACGATGGGCCGACGAAGGCGTAGAGCCGCACGTTCGACTGAGCGAAGGCCGTCCCGCCCCAGGCGGCGAGCAGGCAGACGAGGAGGAGCTTTTTCATGAGGGTCGGGGGAGGGTCTCAAGGCGTGGAGACGCGGGAGGCGGCGGGGACCGGCGTCGCGGCTTCGGCGGAACCGTCGCCGCCGAAGCGGGCGGCCTCGGCGCGGAGTTGGCGGGTGGTCTTCCGCGAGCCGTCGTGGCTCCATCCCGGCGGGCCAAAGAGATAGCCGAGACGGGCGCGGAGCGGAAGCGGTCGCCGCACGTCGCGCCAGAGATCGGCCCACTCGTGAAAAGCGATGCGGAAAGGGTTGTACGTGTGGATGTTCTTCGTCAGCCCATAGGTCGGGCGCTCCTCTTCCTCCTGAAACGTGCCGAAGAGCCGGTCCCAGATGATGAGGATGCCCGCGTGGTTCCTGTCCAGATACTTGACGTCCGAAGCGTGATGCACGCGGTGATGAGACGGCGTGTTAAAGACGAGTTCGATGGGCCGGGGCAGCTTGCCGACGGCCTCCGTGTGGATCCAGAACTGATAGATGAGGCTGACCGACTGCATCGTCATCACCATCATGGGATGGAAGCCGACCAGCGGCAGCCACGTCCAGAAAACGAAACTGCCCGTGAGGTTGCCCGTCCACGTCTGCCGGAGCGCCGTGCCCAGATTGTATTTCTGCGAGGAGTGATGGACCACGTGCGAAGCCCAGAAGAACCGACACCCGTGGCTGACCCGGTGAAACCAGTAATAGCTGAAATCCTCGGCGAAGAAGAGCGCCGCCCACGTCCAGCCCGTGACCGGAAGTTCGAACAGGCGAAACCGGTAGACGAACATGAAAACGCCGAAGATCATCCCCTTGGCGAAGAGGTTGATGAGCACATTGCCGAGGCCCATCGAGAGGCTGGCCGCGGTGTCCTTCGGCGCGAACCACTCGCGCCGGTCGAGGGCGCTGAAGATCGCCTCGGCCACCAGAAGCAGGACGAACGCCGGGATGGCAAAATGAATCAGATCGGGCATGGTCGGATCATCGGGCTCGCATTCACTCGCATCAGGGGGCTCCCCCGCCCGGATCGCTCGCCTCGCGCCTTCGCGTGCGTGGGGACCGTTTTTTTTTCGCGGGAGGACGGCCGGGGGTTCCATCTTAACCCCGCGGTGGGATTTTGTCAATGGCGGCGAGAGTTCCGTATCTTGATTGCCCCCGCCGAACCGTCCCCTGCCTGACGACATGAGCGACCATCATCATCACCATCACCCCCTCCCTCACGACGATTCGGGCGGCGGCGTGAGGCTCGGCTTCTCCATCGCGTTCAACCTGATCATCACCATCGCCGAGGTCGTCGGCGGGCTGATCTCGGGCAGTCTTGCGCTCCTCTCGGACGCTCTCCACAACTTCAGCGACACCTCCTCGCTCGCCATCGCCTACGCGGCGCGCCGGTATGCGAAACGGGCGCCGGACCACCTGAAGACCTTCGGCTACAAACGGGCCGAGATCATCGGCGCGTTCATCAACCTGATCACGCTGGTGCTCATCGCCCTCTTCCTGATCAAGGAAGGCGTCTCCCGTTTGCTCGACCCACAACCCATCGACGGACCGGTGATGCTCGTCGTGGCGGTGATCGGGCTTCTCGCCAACGTGGGCACGGCCCTCCTGCTCTGGCGCGACGCAAAGCACAGCCTCAACATCCGGAGCGCCTTCCTCCATATCATCACCGACGCCGTCTCGTCCGTCGGCGTGGTGCTCGGCGGCCTGCTCATCCTGTGGTACGACGTCTACCTCGTCGACCCCATCCTCACGCTGGCGATCTCCGTGTACATCCTCTTCCACAGCTATGAGATGCTTCGCCGCACCATCGACATCCTCATGGAAGCGACGCCTCCCGACCTCGACCTCGACGAGGTGCTCCGCGCCGTCGAAGCCCTCGACCACGTGATCGACATGCACCACCTCCACGTATGGCAACTCGACGACGAGCACGCGGCGCTCGAAGCGCACATCGCCATCGAAAAGCGCGACCTCGAACGGATGGAGGAGATCAAAGAGGCCGTCAAACGGCTCCTTGCCGAGCGCTTTCACATCGCGCACTCGACGCTCGAATTCGAGTTCGTCCCGTGCGATCCCCCCTCCGGAGACCCGCCGTGCTTCGAGAATGCGCGCGCCTCGTAACTCCTCCGGTGAACCGGCGGCCCGAAAAATGTCGTTTATTCCTGGAGACGCCATGAGCGGCCGCACATGACGCGCGCCGAGCTTCTCCCTTTTCCATCCATCTGAGCATCTCCCTCATGAAAGTCGCCATCGGACACAGCGAGGCCCTCGACGCGAAGGACGCCATCGACGAGGCCCTCGACGCCTGCGCCGCCATGCTCGGCAGCCTCATCCCCCGGGCCGGCATCCTCTATGCCGCCATCGACTACGACTTCCCCGTCCTTCTCGAACGCGTCATGGCCCGCTATCCCGACCTCGACCTCATCGGCTGCACCACCGACGGCGAGCTTTCCTCCTCGGGCGGCTTCGCCGAGGACTCGCTCGCGCTGATGCTCTTCCACTCGGAGGCGGTCCGCTTCGGGATCGGGATCGGCGAGGGTGTCCGTGCGGATCCGGAGGGGGCTTCCCGAAGGGCGGTGACGCAGGCTCTCGAGGGGCTCGACGCGCCGGTCCGGCTGTGCCTGACCAACCCCGCCGGGCTCGGCGTCGATCAGGCGGGCATCCTCACGTCCATCTCCGAGGTGCTCGGCGAGGCCGTGCCGGTGTGCGGGGGGTTGGCGGCGGACCAGCTTCGCTTCGAGCGAACGTATCAGTTCTTCCGGGGCTCGGTGTACACGGATGCGATCCCGGTGATGCTCTTCGCCGGGCCGCTCGACGTCGCCACCGGCCTCGCGAGCGGTTGGAGCCCGGTCGGGCGGCGGCGCCGGGTCACGCGCGCCGAGGGATGCCTCGTCCATGCCATCGACGACGAACCGCCGGCGAAACTCTGGGCGCACTACTTCGGAGACCAGGCCGTCGGGACCATCACGCACCATAACGGCATCGCCGTCTACCCCGACCGCGGCGCGAAGCACGGCGAGGCCGACGCCGACGCCGAGGAGGTTTATTTCATGAGCATGCCCGCGTGTTTCCGCGAGGACGGCAGCATGGAAGTGTTCAACCCCGTCCCTTCCGGATCCGCCATCAGCTTCTCCGACGCCATCCGCGACGAGATCATCGCCGCCACCGCCGACGCCATCGCGCAGGCGTGCGCGGGCCATGCCGGCGCACGATCCGACGCCGCGCTCGTCTTCTCGTGCGCCGGACGGCGCCTCATCCTCGGCACACGCGTCGCGGAAGAAGCGCGCCTGCTCCGGGAGGGGCTCGGCGAGACCCTCCCCTGGATCGGACGCTATACCTACGGAGAGTTTTGCCCGCTGCCGGACTCCCCCCGAGCGCAATCGCACGGCGGCACTTTCGTCACCGTCCTGCTCGGGGAATGTTGACCCCTCTCCCGCTCGCCTTTCTCGGCGCGTTGTGCGTATGTTGGCGAAGTCCCCGGCAGGCCGCCCCTCATTGAATCGATCTTTCGACCGTGTCAGACCTCGAAAAAAAACTTCACAAGCTTCAGAAGAAGCTGGAACGATCCGAGCAGCACCGGGCCACACTCGAAAAGATGCGGGACCGGGACCAGTTGCTCTACAAAAAACTGATCGCCGAGATCACCGAGGCCCGGCAGGCCCTCGAACAAAGCCACGAAGCGCTGAAGCGAACGCAGGCGCAGCTCGTTCAGCAGGAGAAGATGGCCTCTCTCGGGGAGCTGACCGCCGGCATCGCCCACGAGATCAAGAACCCGCTCAACTTCATCAACAACTTCGCCGAGCTCAACGTCGAGCTGGCCCGGGAGCTGCGCGAGGCGCTGGCCGCCGGAGAAGACGTCGGCGAGATCCTCGACGACCTGGAGCAGAATGCGCTCCTGATCAACCGACACGGCAAGCGGGCCGACGGCGTCATCCGCGCGATGATGCAGCATGCTTCCGGCGGAACCCGTCAGCGACAGACGACCGACGTCAATGCGCTGGTGCGGGAACACGTGGATCTGGCCTATCACGGCAAGCGGGCGCAGGTGAAAGACCTCCGCGTCGAGATCGTCGAGGATCTGGGCGAAGACACGGGCGAAGCCGAGATCGTGCCTCAGGACATCGGCCGGGTCTTGCTGAATCTGCTGGGCAACGCCTTCGACGCGGTGCGCGAGAAAGCCGCAACGCCGGAAGATGGATATGCTCCCGTCGTGAACGTGTCCACGCGGCGGATCGAAGACCGGATCGAGATCCGGATCTCGGACAACGGACCGGGCATCCCCGCCGAGATCCGGGACCGCATCTTCGAGCCTTTCTTCACTACGAAGCCGACCGGCACGGGGACCGGACTCGGCCTCTCGCTTTCGTACGACATCGTCGCGCAGGGACATGCCGGGACGCTGATCGTCGAGAGTGAGGAAGGCCGGGGGACGA
>NZ_JBWOPL010000079.1:0-5655 GCF_056451265.1 Rhodocaloribacter sp.
GTGAGGCTTACGGAGCGGGTGAGACGCGCTATCAGGAGCGGGTGCGACGGGCTCTCTGGTGCGGTCGCGACCGGTCGAATGTTGGAGCGGGTGCGACCCGCTCTCAGGAGCGGGTGCGACGGCCCCAATTTCCATAAAAAACCTGATTTTTGCCACAATACCAGACAATACAACAGAGACAAAATTTAGCATTCGAGATTCAAATCTTCGATTTTGAGCCATAATCCCCATCACGCTTTCGCGAATCTCCCGGAAAACATGGGCTCGCTTCAGGTTCGCGCATTCACACGATGAGAGGCTCATCGAAGTCCCGGTAATCGTCCCTTCCATACACGAAAATCGCCCCCTCGCGCCCGCCCTTGAGCACATAGATCCGGACGCTGTCCGTCTCGGCGTCGATTTCTCGCACGAGGCTATGTTCGAGCGTTTCGAGCTGGGCCTGGTTGAGGCGACATTCGAACACCGAATACTGTACACGTTGTCCATAGCTTTCACAGAGTTTAGCCACGCGGCGCAAGCGTCGGCGGCCGGCCCGGGTGCTCGTTTCAACGTCGTAGGTGATCAACAGATCGTATCGTCTTCCATAGGGGGCCGGAGAAGGCATGGGCTCCAAAGGGTTGGTGCAGTCGTGCAGCCGCCGGAGTCATCGGGGCGTGAAGGAGACGTACCGGTCGAGGTCGCCGCGCAGGTGTCGCGCCAGCAGACGCGCCTGAACGTATGGGATCAGCCCCACGGGAACCGGCTCGGTGAAAAGCGGATGGCGAAGCTCGTCCTGTTTCCGCTTTTGATAGGCGGTGAGCACCTCGCGCCGACCGCTCTCATTCAGATACACTGCGCCTCCCGGTTTTTCCTCGAAGTCTTTTTTCCGAAGCTGTCGGCGGTTGATGAGCGTGAGCACGAGGCGGTCGGCCCACCAGGCACGAAACTCCTCCATGAGGTCGAGCGCAAGTCCCGGTCGTCCGGGACGGAGCACGTGCAGAAAGCCGATTTGCGGATCAAGGCCCACCCCTTCGAGCGCGGCTTCGCAATCCGACCGGACGAGGGTATAGACGAACGAGAGCACGGCATTGACCGGGTCACGGGGCGGCCTTTTGTTGCGTCCCCCGAAGGTAAAATCCCCATTACGGATCAGGCGCGGGAGGGCGGCGAAGTAATCGGCGGCGGCCTGTCCTTCGATGCCGCGCACGGTGTCGGTGTCTTCGGCTTCTTCGAGAGCCTCGGCGGCCCAGTCCATCGTGGCGAGCGCACGCCGGAGGACGGCGGGCGGGCGTTTGGCCTCGCGAGCGGCCCGAAGGAGCACCTGCCG
Source organism: Rhodocaloribacter sp. (assembly GCF_056451265.1). NCBI lineage: Bacteria > Pseudomonadati > Rhodothermota > Rhodothermia > Rhodothermales > Rhodothermaceae > Rhodocaloribacter > Rhodocaloribacter sp. The sequence goes on from NZ_JBWOPL010000079.1 coordinate 1,307, forward strand.
CCCGCCCCGCACCTTTCCCGCGACGAACGCCCGGGCCAGCGTGAGTGTGCGGTCCGGGTCGCGAGCGGCTTCGAATTGCGCGCACCGAAGCAGCACATTACCCGAGACCGCTCCCTGAAGCCGCGCCCGGAAGCGCCCCGAGCGGCTGAACCATACGATCTGCCGCCGGTCTTCGGCGCAACGATGGATGAGGAACGGGCTGAGCATCACATTCCCGAAGACCACCAGCCCGCCGAGGTGAAGCAACGGCACGCGAAGGATCGTCTCGCCCTCGGCCTCGACGCGGAGCGTGTCATGATCGAGCCGCAAATACGCGCCCTGCGTCTGCACGAAAAGGGTATTGAGCAGTTGTCGAATCATAGCGCCTCCATGGAGCGCATGCGCTTCGGCGCGAAGGGCATGCAGGCTTCGAGGAGCGAACAGTGACGGCACCGGGCGTCGGCGGCGGGCGGAGGGAGCTTCGTTTGTCCGAAGAGCGCCCGCACGTCCGAGACGGTCCTCTCCGTCACCGAGCGAAGCGCCTCATCGAAGACGACCTCGCGCCGGCGACGGGAGCGTCCGTAGAAGAGCGCGCCTTCCGGGACGGGTCGGCCGAACATCTCTTCCAGGCACAGAGCCTGCGCACAGAGTTGCACCTCGTCGGCGCGGCGGGCCTTGCGCGGTCCCACCTTGTGCTCGACGGGGTACGGCGTTCCGTCTTCGTTGAAGATGACCACATCGGCTCTGCCGACGAGCCCGAGGCGGTCGTTCCACAGCGGCAACGCGCGCACGGTTCGCTCTTCGCCGCGCTGCCGGTGGCCGGGCGCATCCACCCGTTCATGCGCCCGGCGACCCCGCAGCGTATAGATGTTCTCGTCCCAGACCTGCTCCACGTAAATGAGCGCGCACTGACGGGGGCAGTACACGTAGTGCTGGAGCGCCGAGATCGGCACGAGGTCCTCCTCCGCCCAGGCCATCACATCAACCGATGAGCCTCGTGAGCGTCACGCCCTCCGGCAGGCCGGCATCGTCCACCTCGACGACATAGTCGCCGAACGAGCGCGGGGCGGCCCCGGCGCTCGGGATGCGGATGCGGTCGAGGAGGGTGTGCGCCGGAGCGTTGCCGAGCCTGTTCTCATGAGAGAAGACGTACAGCCCGCGAAGCGCCATCATGCCGCGCGAGGCGGAACGGTCCATGTCCCAGCACATCGTCAGCGCCTGCCAGAAGAGCTTGAGGTCGTCACCGTCAAAACCGGTGTCTTCGGCCAGCATAGGGTTGAAAAAGCCGAAGCCCAGATAGAGCCCGTAGGGCACAATGGCCTTGCGCCCCATCTCCGTCTGTTTGCCACGCGCCTCCGAACCATCTTCCGTTTCCACGAGATGCACCGCGTCTTCCGGACGGGTCACCGCCACACGGGTGATCGAAAGGTCCATCGGCACGATAGGATCGACGGACCGGGCGAAGGTCAACTGGAGCGGCCCCCGCACCTGCCCGCAGTTGACGCCCGTAGTCATCACGGCGCCGAACGTACGCACGTCATAGAAATTCTCGCACATCCACTTCCGCGCTGCATCAATGGTTTTCAGGTCCTGCTTCGCTCCGGTCGATTCGAGCCCGAGCGCCTCATACGCGCGCTGGTGCTGATTATTGAGCACGCCCAGACGCTCGACGTAGATTTTGTACCGGGCCTCCGTGCCGCGCGAGGCGTCCACGAAGTCACGAATCTTGCGCTTGACGCACACGTCCGTGACGAGTCCCTGCATGGTCTCGGGGTCCACGCGGGGCAGGTTGCCGGCATCCGGGTCGCCGTTGGGATTCCCGTCGGTAACGTCGAAGAGGTAGACGAAATCGTGGCGTCGTTGGGCGTCGAGATGAACGTTCTTTTCACTCATGGTTTCTCCGATTCAAGGTTGTTTAAAAAAAGGAATTAGGGTTCAGAGGAGGGCTTCATTCCGAGGCTTCGGCTTCCGCCTCCGCATGTACATTTGCGTCGTCCGTCTTGCGCGGGCGGCACTTCTGCCGGTAGCATCCGATGGCATTTCAATCCTCGCCTTCAGCATCACGGGCGCAAGAAGGAATCAGTCCTTTCCCGGACGTGGTCGATATCGTTCCTGATAGTATCCGATGGCGAAGAGGCCCTGTTCTTCGAGGGTGAGCGTGCGGGGAAAAGCTTCGAGGCGACTCATGATCTCCCCGAGCTGTTGTTCGAAATAATGGTGGAGCCCGGGCTTCTCCTTTCGCAACTTGCTCAGGTGCGATTGCGCCTTGCGGAGCAGCACGCCGAAGACGCTTGCGGGCGTGGCCGAGGCCGCCCCGTAGAAGCGATCCACGAGCGTGGCTTTCGGGTTGATGGCGTTGCGTTGGATGTCGTCGAGCACGGCGAGCAGGCGTCCGCACTGATAGGCGGGGCTCGGGTGATCGGGGGTGAGGGATTCGTGTACCATGCGTTCCTCCGATAGATCAGGTTGAGATAAAAGCACCAGTTTGATGAGCGCCGCTCGGGGTCGGGTCATGACGTGCTCCCCGCCGGAGCGGGCGCGTTGTACGGCCAGATGCAGGAGCGAGAGCGGGAGCCGGCGCCCGGTCAGGGCGTGCTCCAACAACAGCGGCGCGACCTGCGGCGAGAGATCCTTCAGTTCGCGAACCGTAGCCCCGGCCAGGCTGAGCAGCTTGAACGGCGGTGAAAGCCCGTGCCGGTCCAGCATGCGCTGATGTTCGAAGTAGCGCGCCAGGTTGCGCTGCGCCTCGGCCACGGTCATCGTCAGCCAGCTCCGCACTACCATGCGCTTGTTCGACGTGACGGCAAGCGCGTAAAACTCGTTTGCGCGGACGGACTCCGGCATCGCGCCGGTCTTCGCCGACAGCAACAACCTCCGCACCTGCTCTTCGTCGGGATCGGTGAAGAGCTTCATCACGTCGAAGCCTGTCTCCTCACGCGTCCAGAAGATCCAGTGGAGCCCGCCGAGAAAGAGGTGATGCCGGGGACTCTTGAGGAGATAATTCAGCGCCTCGCCGTAGGTCCGTGCGCACCGCTGGCACATCGGCGCGATCTCCGAACGATGCAGGCCATACGACTCGAAGGCGCTCTTGTTGGCCGAGACGAGCGGGGCCGAGTCGGGTCCCACGCGCACGTCCACCGGATGCACCTGCACGATGGGTTTCACCTTGCCGCACAGCATGCACGTAGCGACGAAGTCGCTGTCCTCGGCGGCGCGTTCATCCTCCCGCGCCTTCCACCATGCGATGACCTCCGGCAGATCCGTCAGAAACGTCTCGCCGACGCGCGGCGCGATCAGGTCGCCCGGCGTCATGGCCTCCGTCGCCGGGTCGGCCCGCGCCGCTTCGATGTGCTCTTCGAGGAAATGGAGGAAGGCGTCGGTTTCCGGCCGACCCACCGAGCGCGCGCACGCCTCGGCCAGTTTTCGATACGCCTCGTGCCGTTCCTTAGCCTGCGCCCGCGCCTTCTCCGTGTCCGCATCGGGCCGGCCGAGCACGTACGACGGCTTGTCCACAAAGAGAAAAGGTTTAGGGGCTGTTCCCGGGCGAATACGATACGGCGTAACCATCTCGATGTAATCCTTCTTCCCGGTCGAGGCGCGCTCGAAGTTCAGGAAACGTCCCTCTTCGTCGAGGGCGAGGATCCACCGGATGCGCTGTTTTTTGTGATAGGCCGGAGGGAGTTCCTCCTCAATGCGCGCGTGCAAATCGCGCAGTTTTTCGAGAATCATGACGGTTCCTTTTCAAGGTGATCGTAGCATTCCTGTGGGACGTGGAGCACGCCGTGTTCGAGGCGGGCGCGGAAAAAGAGGGGTCGGTCGCGCCCGTCTCCATACCGGAGATCGAAGAGCATGCGTCCGAGGTCCTCGGTGCGGTCGATGGGCTGTTCGGAGCCGTCCGGTTCGGCGAAGGCGGCTCCGAACTCGCGGCAGCCGAGGTAGGGATGGTGGAAGCACTGCCCGCGGGCGACACGGCGGCGGAACTGATCGCGGTACTTGGCCGGATGGGCGTCGCCCGTGCGGGTGCGGAGGTGCACGTCGGCCTCGATGAGGTAGGCCACGTCCCGCAGCGCCAGCGTGTGCCGCTGCGTGCGGTCGAGGTCGGTGTAATACCCGCCGCCATGGTTCGCCCACCCTTTCGCTGCCCGCTCCGAGGCTTTGGAGTTGACTTCGTTGCGAAGCAAAGAGATGCGGCGGATGGGCCGGAGCACGTGGATGCGCTGCACACGCCACGAAAACTCGGGCTTCCAGAAAATGGCTTCGAGCACGCCTCGCGCGGCGGAAGGCGTCATCACGTCGTACGTCACGCGCTCGACTTTCATTTCAGGGCGTGTGAAGCAGGCAAAATCGCCCCATACTTTCACACGCACGGG
>NZ_JBWOPL010000080.1:0-36682 GCF_056451265.1 Rhodocaloribacter sp.
CGTCGTGACGGTGTGGTGAATCGTAGTTCGTAGGGGGGATCCAGCTCCCGATCCCTCTGGCAGAGACGCAATGGATGTGGCGAACTCACGCTTCGCCGATGGAGTAGACCAATGCGGACGAATACCCCCATCCCCCCTTCGGGGTACTTCCCCCTGTGAGGGGGAAGGGATTGTGCAACACACAAAAGTCCTCCCCTTGCGAAGGGGAGGGGTCGCGCTGCGACGGAGGGGTAGACCGGCTGTTGCTTGAGCAGCAAGCGTGCACGGTCAAAGGGTGCAGTGGATGCGTAGCATGGGGGACCCCCATCCTCCCTTCGGGGTACTTCCCCCTGTGAGGGGGAAGGGCTAGTGTCGCCCGTTTCTGTATCTGAAAGTTCCTCCCCTTGTGAAGGGGAGGTGTCGCGCAGCGACGGAGGGGTAGGACGGCTGTTGCTTAAGCGGCAAGCGTGCACGGTCAAAGGGGAGCAGTGCATGCGCAGCATGGGGGACCCCCATCCCCCCTTCGGGGTACTTCCCCCTGTGAGGGGGAAGGGCTAGTGTCGCCCGTTTCTGTATCTGAAAGTTCCTCCCCATGCGAAGGGGAGGTGTCGCGCAGCGACGGAGGGGTAGACCGGGCGCCTGAGGTTTCAGGTTCCATCCCATAGTGATCCGTGTGTATTGCGTAATGGAGGCGACCATGCGGAATACGAAATCCCTGCCATGCGCACATGTTTTCAATCCGATACTGAGGAAAGCTCATGTCCCGCGAAGCCTTTATCTTTGACGCCATCCGCACGCCGCGCGGCAAGGGCAAGCCGAGCGGCGCCCTGTACGAAGTGCCGCCCATCGACCTCCTCCGGGGGCTTCTCGAGGCGATGCGCGCCCGTCACGACCTCGACACGTCTCGGGTGGACGACGTCATCCTCGGCTGCGTGACGCCCATCGGCGACCAGGGCGCCGACATCGCCCGGACGGCGGTGCTCTATGCCGGGTGGGACCTCGACGTGCCCGGCGTGCAGGTCAACCGTTTCTGCGCCTCGGGGCTGGAGACGGTGAACATGGCCGCGGAGAAGGTGCGTTCGGGATGGGAAGACCTCATCGTGGCGGGCGGCGTCGAGTCGATGTCGCGGGTGCCCATCGGGAGCGACGGCGGGGCGCTCATGGAGGATCCGCTCGTGCGGGAGAAGATCGGCTACGTGCCGCAGGGCATCAGCGCCGATCTCATCGCCACGCTCGAAGGCTTCAGCCGCGAGGACGTGGACGCCGTGGGGGTGCTTTCCCAGCGCCGCGCCGCCGAGGCGACGCGGGAGGGACGCTTCGCCTCGCTGCTTCCGGTGAAGAACCGGAAAGGCGAGACGGCGCTCGAGCACGACGAACTCATCCGCCCGAACACGACGATGGAGGCGCTTGCCGGGCTGAACCCCGCCTTCGAGCGCATCGGCGAGGCCGGCTTCGACGCCGTCGCGCTCCGGAAATACCCCGAGGCCGGGCGCATCCGGCACGTGCACACCGCCGGCAACTCGTCCGGCATCGTCGACGGGGCGGCGCTCGTGCTTGTGGGTTCGCGGGAGGCGGGCGAGGCGCTCGGCCTCACGCCCCGCGCGCGCGTCGTGGCGGCGGCGCTCGTGGGTGCGGAGCCGACGATCATGCTCACCGGCCCCGCGCCGGCCTCGAAGAAGGCGCTCCGAAGGGCCGGCATGACCCTCGCCGACGTCGACCTCATCGAGGTGAACGAGGCCTTCGCCTCGGTGGTGCTCCGCTTCATGCGCGAGATGGGCCTCGACGACTTCGACCGCGTCAACGTCAACGGCGGGGCCATCGCCATGGGCCATCCGCTCGGAGCCACGGGCGCGATGCTCCTCGGCACGGTCCTCGACGAACTCGAACGCCGCGACCTCGCCACGGGCCTCGTCACGCTGTGCGTCGGCGGCGGCATGGGCATCGCCACGCTCCTCGAACGGGTGTGACGCGCGTTCCTCCTTCCTCATGATGATTTCCCGCTCCCATTCCGATGACGAAAAAGACGACCGAGTCGCTCGACGCCCTGCTCGCAAGCGTGCGAGCTTTCGTGGAAGACGAACTGTATCCGCTCGAAGCCGAGGCGCGCGGGAAGGGGTTTTATGAACTCGAACCCCTCCTCGAAGAGAAGCGCGCCGCCGTGAAGGCGATGGGGCTGTGGACGCCGCAGCTTCCCGAGGCATGGGGAGGACCGGGGCTTTCGCTCGAAGGCTTCGGACGGGTGAGCGAGTGGCTCGGACGGAGCCCGTTCGGGCATTACGTCTTCAATTGTCAGGCCCCGGATGCGGGAAACATGGAGATCCTCATCGAGCACGGCACGCCCGAACAGACGGAGCGCTTCCTCGGCCCACTCGTGCGCGGCGAGGTCCGGAGCTGCTTCGCCATGACCGAGCCCGAGCACGCCGGCTCGAACCCCGTGGTGATGAGCGCCACCGCCGTGAAGGAGGGGAGCGACTACGTGATCAACGGGCACAAGTGGTTCACCACGGCGGCGGACGGGGCGGCCTTCGCCATCGTGATGGCCGTGACGAATCCCGAGGCCGAGCGTCCCCATGCCCGCGCCGGCCAGATCATCGTCCCCGCCGATACGCCCGGGTACCGCATCGTGCGGAACATCCCGGTGATGGGCGAGGAGGGTGAGGGGTGGATGAGCCACGGCGAGGTGGTCTTCGAGGACTGCCGCGTGCCGCAGACGAACCGGCTCGGAGCGGAAGGGGCGGGCTTCGCCATCGCACAGGAGCGCCTCGGGCCGGGACGCATCCACCATTGCATGCGATGGGTCGGCATCTGCGAACGGGCCTTCGCGATGATGTGCGAACGCGCCGCCACCCGCGAGCTCGCCCCCGGCCGACCGCTCGCCACGAAACAGACCGTTCAGAACTGGATCGCCGAGAGCCGCGCCGAGATCGACGCCGCCCGCCTGCTCGTGCTCGACGCCGCCCGGAAGATCGACGCCGAAGGCGCGTACGCCGCCCGCGTCTCGATCTCCGTCATCAAGTTTTACGTGGCCGGGGTGCTTCAGCGCGTCCTCGACCGAGCCATACAGGTCCACGGCGCGCTCGGCATCACCGACGACACGGTGCTCGCCTGGTGGTTCCGGCACGAGCGCGGCGCGCGCATCTACGACGGCCCGGACGAGGTGCACAAAAGCCGGGTGGCGCGGGAGGTGATGAAAGCGTACGGCGTCCGCCTCCGATGACCGATCCTCTTAGAAAAACCCCGACCACCGCTCATGTCCCGAAGCGCCATGTCCCGAGACTGGATCGATGAACCCGCCGCCGTCCGGCAAGGCGAAGCGTTGGATGCGGAACGGCTGGCGGCGTATCTCCGCGCGCATCTGCCCGACGCGGAAGGGCCGCTCGTCGTCAAGCAGTTTCCGAGTGGTTTTTCGAACCTGACCTATCTCCTTCGCCTCGGCGACCGCGCCCTCGTTTTGCGTCGCCCGCCGTTCGGGGCGAAGATCAAGTCGGCGCACGACATGGGGCGGGAATACACGATCCTCTCGCGCCTCGCTCCGGTTTATCCGAAGGCGCCGAAGCCGCTCCTGTATTGCGAAGAGGAGACCGTGATCGGCGCGCCGTTTTACGTGATGGAGCGCGTCGAGGGCGTGATCCTCCGGGCGCAGATGCCCGAGGCGATGATACCGCCGCCGGACCGCATGGCCGCCATCGCCGGGGCGTTCGTCGAGACGCTTGCAGAGCTTCACGCCGTCGATTACGCGGCTGCCGGTCTGGGCGAGATCGGGCGTCCCGAAGGGTACGTCCGGCGACAGATCGAAGGGTGGGCGCGGCGCTACCGGAAGGCGCGCACGGACGACGTCCCGACCGTCGAACGAGCGGCGGCGTGGCTCGCAGCCAACCTTCCGCCCGAGTCCGGCGCGTCGCTCATCCACAACGATTTCAAGTACGACAACCTCGTGCTCGCTCCCGACGACTGGACGCGGGTCCTCGCCGTGCTCGACTGGGAGATGGCCACCGTCGGCGATCCGCTCATGGACCTCGGCACGACGCTCGGATACTGGGTCGATCCCGACGACCCGCCCGCGATGCAGGCGCTGCGCCTGAGTCCGACCACGCTCCCCGGCAACCCCACGCGGGCAGAGGTGGCCGAGCGGTATGCGGCGGCGAGCGGCCGCGACCTCGGCGACGTGGTGTTTTATTACGTCTACGGCCTCTTCAAGATAGCCGTGATCGTTCAGCAGATCTATGCCCGCTACCGGGCGGGGCACACCACCGACCCGCGTTTTGCCGGGCTCCTTCACGCCGTGCGCGCCTGCGGCGACGTCGCAGGGCGCGCCATCGAGAAAGGGCGCATCGACCGTCTGTATTGACGGCGCGGGCTGCGTCTCGGGGTGGGAACCGTCGCACTTCGGGTCTCACCCCGGTGGCGGCTCACCGCAGTCCGGCCCGGGTGGCTCCGGCGGACGGGTTCCAGAAACGCGGCGTCACGGTGCGGATCCGCACCTGTGGGGGACGGGTCTGCAACCGGGTGTGTCGCGGCTTTCGGGGCTTGCGGGCGCCGTAATAACGCGGGGTGTTTTGCCCCGGGCGAAAGGCCTGCCCGTATTGCCGCTGATAACTCACCACCCGCAGCTTATGGCGCTTATAGCGTATTTTGGGGCGGGCAACGACCTGATTGTTCCCGTTGAGAAAGCGGGGCGAAGTGGACGATCCCGGCGACCAGTGACGGGGCGTCACCGCGCCGACCGTTCGGTAGCGCCGTGCTTTTTCGCGGGCGTTCTGCGGGCTCGCCGTCTGCGCGTGCGCCGTCGCGGCAAAGGTCAATAGAAGGGCGAGGATCGTCAGGAGCGGTTTCATGGCTAAGCGGCTTTGAACGGAAAGACAAGGCTGCCTGGCCGAAACGCAAGGGGCGTGCCGAAGCACGGGAGCGCTAGAAAGCCGGGATGATGAACAGGATCTTGTCGCCGGGGAAGACGGTGATGTCTTGCGAGATGGGGCGGGCCCGGCCGCCGATGGGGTCCGCCTGAAAGCGAAGCGTGCGTCCACCCGAGACGATGAAGTCCGGCAGGCTGAACGTGCGCGAGGAGCCCCCGGAGACGATGCCGAGCCGCTGGCGGAGCGACTCGCGGATGACGTAGACGGTCATGTCGTTGAAGTTGCGGTTTTCAACCTTGACGGTGGTCTTTGCCCGGGCGCGTGCACCCGGCTTCGAGGATCCGCAACCCAGGGAGACGGCGGCAAGGAGGAGGACGAGCGCGAGCGAGCGAAGCATGAAGGATCCGGAAGGGGGACGGGGAAGAGGTGAAGGGCGAGGGGGCGTGAAGGCCTCTTCGGGAACGGGTCGCCACAATCCCCCGGCCCCTGTTTATTGACGTTTCGCAAACGCTTACCTTGCGGGCGCTAAGAATGTTCGCGCATCACCGAACCGTACACCCGCATCGAGAAGGAGAACGGATATGCTGTCAATCGCGGAAAAAGTCCTTTTCGCCATCGCCGTGATGGGTTCAGCCTCACTGGCGTATCGAGGATTTTCGAACGTCGTTAAGGTGATCCGGCGAGGGACGGGCGAGCCGCTGAAAGTGGATCTCGACCGTTTCTTCCGAGCGCTGGGGCAGTGGATCATCATGAAGCCGATCTGGAAGACCCGCACCCTGGCGGACGTCTTTCACGTCATGATCGCCTGGGGCTTCATCTTCTATTTCCTCGTCAACCTCGGCGACGTCATTCAGGGCTATTTCCCCGTCCAATTCCTCGGCGCGGGAGTCGTTGGAGACGTGTATCGCTTCCTCGCCGACGTCTTCAGCGTGTCGGTGCTCGTCGGGATGGTGTGGTTCCTGCTCCGGCGTTTCGTGCTCGGCAGCCGCCGACAGCTGGTCATCCGCGAAAACGTGAAGCTCGTCGAGGCGGCGCGCGCGGGCGGCATCACGCGCGACTCCGTGATCGTCGGCGTCTTCATCCTGGCGCACGTCGGCTTTCGCTTCCTCGGCGAGACGTTCGCGCTGGCTCAGGAGCGCCTCCACGTCGGCCACGGCGATCCCGGGCAGCCGTTCGCCCATGCCGTGAGCGGGCTGTGGGAAGGCCTCGATGAGAGCGCCCTCGTCGTGGGACAGCACGTCTCGTGGTGGCTCGCGCTCGGCCTGATCCTGGCCTTTGTGCCCTATTTCCCCTACTCGAAGCATTTCCACCTCATCATGTCCGGCGTCAACTTCCTCGGGAAGCCGGACCGTCCTTCGCTCGGTGCGCTCGATCCCGTCGACTTCGAAGACGAGGCGCTCGAACAGATCGGTGTGGCGCGGATCGAAGACCTGCCCCGGAAGCACCTCATCGATGCCTATGCGTGCATCATGTGCAATCGGTGCCAGGACGCGTGTCCGGCCTACGTCACGGGCAAAGAGCTTTCGCCGGCGGCGCTGGAGGTGAACAAACGCTATTATCTGAACCTCAACCTGGCGGCGCTGGCCGCCGGGGAGACGTCCGCGGAGACGATGCTCGACTTCGCCCTCTCGGAGTCGGCGCTGTGGGCGTGCACCACGTGCGGGGCATGCGTGGACATCTGCCCCGTGGGCAACGAGCCGATGTTCGACCTCCTCCACCTTCGCCGTCATCAGGTGCTCATGGAGAGCGCCTTTCCCCAGGAGCTTCAGCCCGCTTTCCGGGGCATGGAGCGGAACGGCAACCCGTGGAACCGGAGCGCCGCCGACCGCATGGCCTGGGCCGAAGGACGCTCCGTCCCCACCATCGACGAGAACCCGGACGCGGAGCTGTTGTGGTGGGTCGGGTGCGCGCCTTCATACGATCCCCGCGCGCAACGGACGGCGCAGGCGCTGGCAAAAGTGATGAACGCCGCGGGAGTCCGTTTCGCCGTGCTCGGCGGGCGTGAAAACTGCACCGGCGACTCGGCCCGGCGCGCGGGCAACGAGTATCTCTTCTACGAGATGGCGCAGGCGAATATCGAGACGCTGAACGAGGTCGCGCCGAAGCGCATCGTCACCACGTGCCCGCACTGCCTGCACACCCTCGGAAAGGAGTACGCCGCGCTGGGCGGGACGTACGAGGTGATCCACCACACCCAGCTTCTCGCCGAACTGGCGGCGGCCGGGAAGCTCGACCTGCCCGGCGGGGAGGCCTCCGGCGCGGTTACCTTTCACGACCCGTGTTATCTGGGCCGCCACAACGGCGTCGTCGACGAGCCGCGCGAAGTGCTCGACGCCCTCCGGCTGCCGGTGGTCGAGATGCCCCGGCACGGGACGAAGTCGTTCTGTTGCGGCGCGGGCGGGGCGCAGATGTGGAAAGAGGAGGAGCCGGGCGCGGCAGCCGTGAATGCGACGCGCTTCGACGAAGCGGCAGCGACGGGCGCGCAAACCCTCGCCGTCGGATGTCCCTTCTGCCTGACGATGATGGACGACGCCTCGAAAGCCGCCGGGGAGGGTATGGTCGTCAAGGATGTCGTCGAGATCGTGGCGGAGCGGCTCGGGGATCGCGCGTGAAGGAGCGCGCCACGGCGACCGGCAAAGCTTCCCCCGCGCGCCACCGTGCCTCCGACCGCGCCGCTGTTTTCTTCCTGGGATGTTAATTGCGGCGGAGTTTACCTTGCAGGGACGCGGAGGACGCTCGCGCCCCGAAATGATTGCAAACCATAGAAAGGTCGGAAGATGAACATAGCCGTTTGTTTGAAGCAGACGCCGGACACCGAGACCCGGGTGCAGATCGCCGGGGACGGCGTGTCGGTGCTCGAAGACGACGTACAGTGGATCATCAACCCGTACGACGAGGCGGCCGTGGAGGCGGCGCTTCGCCTGACGGAGGCGCACGGCGGCGAGGTGACGGTCTTCTCGCTCGGCCCGCCCCGCGTCGAGAAGGCGCTCCGGGAGGCGCTGGCGATGGGCGCACACCGGGCCGTCCGGCTCCATGCCGACGCCGTTCCGGCGGACCCGCGCGTGACGGCGAGAGCCCTCACGGCCGCGCTCCGGGACGGCGGCTTCGACCTCATCCTCGCCGGTCAGCAGGCCGTCGATGACGATCAGATGCAGACGCCGCAACGGATCGCGCAGGCGCTCGACTTCGCGTGCGTCACGAACGTCGAAGAGCTGACCGTCGAAGGCGGACGGGGCACGGCGCGCCGCGTGCTCGAAGGCGTGCAGGAGGTCTCCTCCTTCCCGCTGCCCGCCGTCCTCGGGGTCAACCTCCGGCTCAATGAGCCCCGCTATCCTTCGTTCAAAGGGATCATGCAGGCCAAGCGTAAACCCATCGACGTGGTCGAGGCCGCTCTCGTCGAGCCGAAGCTCGTCGTGGAACGCCTCGCCTATCCGCCGGAGAAAGCCGCCGGGCGTGTCTTCGAAGGCGTCGAAGCCGTGCCGGAAGTCGTGCGCCTGCTTCATGAGGAAGCAAAGGTGATCTGAAGGGTTCGGGGATCCCGCCAAGACAGTCAAGGAAATACGGAGGTTATCGATATGTCCACCCTTCTCGTTGTCGCCGACGTGCTCGACGGTGAATTGCGGCCCGTCAACGCGCAGGTCTTCACCGTGGCCGCGCGGATGGGGCAGGCGCTCGGCCGTCCCGTGGCCGCGCTGATGGTCGGCGCGCCCGGCCTCGAGGCGCACGCCGAGGCGCCCGGCGCGTATGGCGTCCCTCGCACGCTCCTCATCGAGGATGCCCGGCTCGCGAAGTACAGCCCCGACGTGCACGCCGCCGCCGTCGCCGAGGCCGTCCGGCGCGTGGACGCCGACGTGGTCCTCATGGCTGCCACCCTCAACGGCAAGGACGTCATGGCCCGCGCCGCGGAGATCCTCGACGCCGGGCTGGCGCAAGATTGCCTGCGCTTCCGCACCGAGGGCGATGCGCTCGTCTTCACGCGTCCGTTGTTTGCCGGAAAGATCCTCGCCGACGTGCGCGTGACCGCCCCCCCGGTGATGGCGACCATCCGCCCGAGAGCGTACACGCCCGAAGAAGCGCCGGTCGCCGTCACGGTCGAGCGTCTGAGCGTGGCCCTTCCGGAGCCGAAGGTGGTGGTCGAAGAGCTCCGGCAAAACGCCTCGGCCCGGCTCGACGTGACCGAAGCCGACATCGTCGTGAGCGGTGGGCGGGGGATGCAGGGGCCGGAAAACTGGCATCTGCTCGAAGCGCTCGCCGAAGCCCTGGGCGAAGGCACGGCGCTCGGGTGCTCGCGCCCCGTCTCGGACGACGGCTGGCGATCGCACGAGGAACACGTCGGGCAGACGGGCAAGACGGTCTCGCCGGATCTCTACGTGGCCGTCGGCATCTCCGGAGCCATTCAGCACGTGGCGGGCATCGGCGCTTCGAAGTGCATCGTGGCCGTCAACAAGGACCCCGACGCCCCCATCTTCACCGTGGCCGACTATGGCATCGTGGGCGACCTTTTCGAGGTGGTCCCGGCGCTCACGGAAGAGATCAAAAAGGTGAAAGCGTCGGTTTAACCACAGGCGCCGGCAGGCGCTCCGGTCGCTGCCGGGGAGGCGCTTACCCGCCGCGTCAGGGATGCTCGCCGCGAAAAAGGGGGATCGGACGACAGCCGCTCCGCAAGGGACGGCGTACGTTGAGACCAAGCGTGCGAAGTGGAGGGGGGATGCTCCGGGCCTGGTTGGCAGGGACGGCACTCGTGCTCCCGGAGGCGTCCCCGCGCCGGATCGGGACGCGCAACCTCGCGTGTCGGATAGGGGGAACGAGAAGCTTCGCCGGATCTCATGGGGTGTGCTCCCGGCCATGAAATGCGAGAGGGGGTGTATGGGTATATTATTGAAAACAAAGATGATAGCGAAGAAAACTGCCAGACGGATGGAGACAGGGTCAGCCATCCGGAAAATGTTTGAGGAAGGGTTGTCGATGAAGGCGGAGCACGGGGCGGAGCACGTGGCCGACCTCTCGCTCGGCAATCCGGAGTTTACGCCGCCGAAGGCCTTCCTGGAGGCGCTCCGGCGGGCGGCCTCGGAACCGACCCCGCATGGATACATGCCCAACGCCGGCTACCCGCACGTGCGCGAAGCGATTGCGGGATATCTCAACCGTCACGGGTATTTCGAGAACGCCGAGGCGCGGCACGTTCTGATGACCACGGGGGCCGCCGGCGCGATCAACGTCGTGCTCAAAACCATCCTCGACCCCGGCGATGAGGTGATCGTCCTGCGCCCGTACTTCGTCGAGTACCGCTTCTACATCGACAACCACGGCGGGCAGATGGTGCTCGTCGATACGAACGAAGACTTCAGCCTCGACGTCGAGGCCGTCGCTGCCGCCGTGACGCGGCGCACGAAGGCGGTGATGCTCAACGCGCCGAACAACCCCTCGGGGCGCGTCTATGACCGCGCCTCACTCGAAGCGCTGGCGGAGATGCTGCTTCGGAAAGCCCATGAACACGGACGAGCGATCGCCCTCATCTCCGACGAGCCGTACCGCGAACTGCTTTTCGACGACACGGCATTCGTCTCACCCGCGACGGTGTATCCGAACAGCTTCATGTGCTATTCGTGGTCGAAGTCGTTCAACATCGCCGGAGAGCGCATCGGATACGTGGCCGTCAACCCGGCGGCGATGGGGGAGGACCAGGACGCGCTTCTCGACGCGCTGGCGATGACGAACCGCACGCTCGGTTTCGTCAACGCGCCGGCCCTCATGCAGCGCGCCGTTGCCGAGGCCGTCGAGGCGGAGGTGGAGACCGGACACTACGCCGCGAAACGCGAGAAGCTGTGCGCCGCGCTCGACGAGAGCGGGTATACGTACGTAAAGCCGGAAGGCACGTTCTATATCTTCCCGCAGACGCTCGGTCCGGAGGAAGCGTTTATCCGCCGGGCCCGGGAGCATCTTCTGCTCGTCGTCCCCGGCTCGGCGTTCGGCCGACCGGGACACTTCCGCCTCTCGTTTGCCTGCGACGACCGCACGGTGGCGCTGGCGTGCGAGAAACTGCGCGCCGTGGCCGGGGACTATCACCGGGAACGGGCGCAGGTCGAGCCTGTCCCGCGCGGGGCCTTCGCGCACGAAGCGCATCCCCCCGGAGCGGGGACGAAGGGACACGACGCCTCCCGGTAGTCCTCGCTCGGGCCTCGGGTCCATGTGATCTCGTGGGTCAGAGCAGGGGCTGCTCCTGGCGCGCCGCCGAACGACGTAAGGTTTTTCGCCACAGGAAGTCGGGCACATTCCTCGGCAGCAGGGAACAGGGGCCGTGCCCGTCATTATATTTCCAGGCATAGGAGACGCGTCGCATCCATTCAGCAACGAGGCAAGGCCATGTATAATCAGGAAGAAGACATCGCTGCACGCATCGAAGAGGATCACAAACAACTCCGCGCGTGCATGGAAGCACTGGTTGCCGAACTGGAAGGGGAGATCGCCCCGGAGAAGTTCTTACAGTGGAAACTCGACTTTCTCCTGCGGCTGCGTGATTTTCAGAATCAGCTGCAGAAGCATTTCGACCTCGAAGAGGAAGGCGGGTACATGCAGGACGTCATGCATCTCGCGCCGCAGTACGCTTTCCGGCTCGAAAATCTCCAGGAGGATCATCGGAAGATCATCGCCGACCTGAACCACATCATCGCTACGATCAAGGGCTTCGATCACCCGAGTCCCACGCAGGTCGCGCGTATCCGCCAGCGGATCCATGAACTGCTCGAGCTCTTCAAAAAGCATGAGGCGGCGGAGAACGGCTTGATTCAGGACATCTACATGCAGGATTACGGGCGGGGCGACTGAAAAAAGGCCGGGACGATCTCGCGCGGGGCGCTGCGGCATCCCCTTACGAGGGCGCGCGCGGTCCGCGGCTCTGCATGATTGGCGGAGGCTCGTCTGTCAAAAAGTACCCGAAATGGGTCAAAGTGGCTCATTTCGTGGGATGGCATCGGGTTTGTATAAAGGGGGGATGCGCGCGCCGAGCGCTTCGGCGACGCAGCAGTCACGCGAGTTTTCATCCACAAAGATCTAGGAGGTAATTCGCCATGACGACCCTGACGCGTTATAGCCCCGTGCGGGATCTGACGGTGTTGGAACGCGAAGCGGCGCGCCTCTTCGACGAGTTTTTTGGTCGCGCCGGTGAGGCGGAAACGGAGATGCCGGCGGCCTGGTTGCCCGCTGCGGATGTGTCCGAGCGCGACGATGCTTTTCTGATCCGGATGGACCTTCCGGGCTTGAAGAAAGATGAGGTGCAGATCACGTTCGAGAACGGCCGGCTGACCGTCAGCGGCGAGCGCAAGAGCGAGCATGAGGGTTCCCATGACCGCGTGCATAGCCTCGAACGCTGGTACGGACGCTTCTACCGGTCGTTCAACCTCGGCAACATGGTTTTGCCGGACCGGATCAAGGCGCATTTCAGAAACGGCGTGTTGACGATCGAGGCGCCTAAAGCAGAGGAGCGCCGTCCGAAGCGGATCAAGGTCTCGTAAGCGACGGCCTGCTTCCGATGCACACCCGATACGGGGATGAACCATGCAAGCCCTGCCCGGCCCCGGTCGGTGTGGGGCTTGTTCGCGTCGGGGCAGCTCTTTCATCAAGGTCACATACGGGGGTGAGTCTGCAGGATGGAGGCGGTGGTGAAAGACTATTATGCCGTGCTCGGGGTGGCCGAGGGCGCTTCCGAGGAGGAGATCAAGAAAGCCTATCGAAAGCTTGCCCGACGGTATCACCCGGATCGCAATCCGAACGATCACGAAGCGGAGGAACGCTTCAAAGAGGTGCAGGAGGCCTATGAGGTGCTCGCCGACGAAGGGCGCCGGCGCGAATACGACCGTCTGCGGAAGGCGCCGTTCGCGGGCCGTTCCTTCGGCGGAGCGCCCTTTGCCGAGCCGTTTGGCCCGACGCCCGGCGGCTTCGAGCGGGGCTTCGGCGGCTCGGCTTTCGATTTCGGGGAGCCGGGCTTCGGCGGGGTGCACGACCTCTTCAGCCGGTTCTTCGGCGGCGAGGAGCCTTTTTCCGAACCCCGGCGTCGCCGACGCGCTCGCCCGGGCCGCGACGTGCGGGCCGTCGTGCGCCTGACGTTCGAGGAAGCCCTGCGTGGAGGGACGCAACTGCTCACCCTCCCCGACGGGGAGACGGTGCGCGTGACCGTGCCCGAGGGCGCGACTTCGGGCACGACGATCCGGCTGCGCGGGCGTGGGGAACGCGGCGCCGGCGGCGCGCGCGGCGACCTGTACGTGACCCTCGAGGTCGAGCCGCATCCGCGCTTCCACCGCGAGGGCGACGACCTGTATACACGCGAGACGGTCTCCGCCGTGGAGGCCATGCTCGGCACGGAACGCCGGATTCAGGACGTGTACGGACAGACCGTCCGCGTCACGATCCCCGCCGGGACGCAGCCGGGACACATCCTCCGGCTGCGTGGTCAGGGCGTGCAGACCGCGCGCGGGCGCGGCGATCTGTACGTCGAGGTTGAGGTCGAGGTGCCGAACCATCTCTCGGAAAAAGCCCGCGAGGAACTCCGGCGGTGGGCGAAGAGGCACGGCGTTCGGTGAGGCGATGCGCCGTTCGGTGAGGCGTTGGCTCGGCCGAACGGCGCGGGGTTAGCCTTTCCTCACGCTTTTCGGTGCTTTCCCGGGCGTTCCGATGGCCCGCACGCGGGGCCCGACGGCCGAGACGAATGCCGGCGCCGCGCTTATCTCGGCGAGCCTTCCCGCCGTCACCAGGGCGTTCCACGACGCGAGTGTTCCGAGCGTGACCAGCGCCAGACCCACGTTCAGCAGCACGAAGGCTGCCCGCATCCAGCCTTCGCGGGGCGGGCTGCCGCGACGCGGGAAGATCCAGAAGGCCACGCCCATCGCAAGCTGGGTCATCCATCCCACGGCCAGCCATTCGACGTGCAGGGGGCGCAGCCGCCAGAGGCTCGGAAAGGTCGCCAGGGCTTTCGCCGTGAGCAGGCCTCCGCCCAGCACGGCGCCTGCCGCCAGATAGAGGACGGCGGTGCGACAGATCAGGCGGCTGAGGGGATGCATCGTGGCTACCTCGTCTTGATGCGCGGCCAGAGATACACGGCAAAGGCCAGCACGCCCAGCGTCTGCAGCACCGCAGAGGCGGCCAGCAGCACGCGCCACCCGCCCCAGGTCCACAGCGAGAGGCCCGGCTCGGCCACGGCGCGCAGCGCCAGCCCCAGGTTCAGCAGGCCGTAGGCGGCCCACGCGAGGCCGGTCGGCCCGTACGGGCGTTCCCGAGAATGCCGGGGGAAGAGCCAGTACGCGACGCCGAAGATCAACTGCGTCAGCCAGCCGACCACGAAGAGGTGCACCACCGCCGGACGCCAGAACCCGGCCGGAGCGCCCGTCCGCACCGCGAGCGCCGCGCCGGCGCCCAGGGCAATCACGAGGAAGACGAAGGCCGTCTTGATGAACCACCGGGCGGGAGGGGGCATGGGCAGTTTGATGCGGTGAGGGCCGGTCCCTTACGCCCGGCGCGCCACGAACGCCGCCGGCAGGACGGTGCGCGCCTCGGTAGACGCTTCCATCGCGTCGCGACCCCGGCGTCAGACCGCCTCGCCGACGGATTCGAGACGGACGCCGGAAAGCCCCATCGCCTCGTACGTCGCGCCGGAGAAGGCCGGGTTCGTCCGGGCGAGTTCGGCCATGATGTATTTCGGACCTTTGTATGGCATCGGATGGCCGGCCTTCTGGGCCACGGCGGGAAGGCTGACCCATGAGGGGCGGCAATTGACCTGATGCTCTTCGTGATACCACCGGTCGAAGGGGGTGCCGTGCTTGTCGGGACGGCCCTTGTCCATCTCCAGGACCAGCGTCCGGTTGACGTCCCGGATGGCTTTGGCCGGGCGCACGCGCTGCGCGTGACCGTCACAGTTGACGTACGTGCCGACGGTCTCGACGACCATTGCCGCCGGAAGCGAGACGTCGGCCACGGAGAGCGTCTCGTTCGTCGCGTGGTAGGGGTGGAGGATGACGGGCACGTTCGCGAGCGCTTCGGCGGAGAACAGGCCGGCGGCTACGGGGTCGTCTTCGAGCGCGTACACCGCCTTGATCTCGCCCGCCTCCATTTTCGCCCGGATCATTGCCTCGTCGACGGGTTCGATGCCGAGGCGACGGCAGCCCTCCGCGTTCGGCGTGCGGTCGTCCGTGCGGAGCCAGCCGTCGCCGTGTCCGGGCTCGACGTGCGGGAGGTAGCGGGGCGCGTCGGCTCCGAGCGCGTCTGCGAGCTTCGACAGGAGGTAGTTGTCCTCCACGGTGGCGTGGGCCGAGCCGAGGAAGAGGATGCCTTCGCCCGGGACCGAGCGGAGCAGTTCGGCGGCGCGCTCGTAGGCCTCGTCCCACGTCGCCGGGCGCCCGGCGATGCGGGGTCCGTCCGGGCGGTTCTCATTGAAGCGGTGATAGTCGAGCCGGTCCTCGTCGGGCAGCCAGTAGTCATTGACCGCCGCATTGGGCCGCGCCGTGATGCGGAGCACGAGGTTGTCCTTGACCCAGTAGTGGCAGTTCGAGCCCTTCGCGTTCGTCGTGGTGATCGACGGGGCGCTCGACATTTCCCAGATGCGCGCCTTGAACCGGAAGTCGATGGAGGTGAGCGCGCCGACGGGGCAGATGTCGATGACGTTCATCGAGTACGGGTCGTCGAACGTCACGCCGGGCGGGGTGATCGGATAGTTGCGCACGCCGCGCTCGATGATGGTGAGCTGATGGCTTTTCGAGATCTCGTCGGTGAAGCGCACACACCGGGTGCAGTTGATGCACCGCTCGCCGTCGAGCATGACGCGGGGGCCGAGCTTGATGTGTTTGGGCTTGCGCACCTTCCGAAACTCGAAGCGTGATCCTTCCGGGCCGTATTTGTAGGCCTGAATCTGGAGCGGGCAGTGGCCGGCCTGGTCGCAGATCGGGCAGTCGAGCGGGTGGTTGATGAGGAGGAATTCGAGGGTGTCCTGCTGGGCGCGCGCCACCTTCTCGCTCGTCCGGTGCGTCCGGATGACCATGCCGTCGGCCAGGTCTTGCGAGCAACTCGTCATGAGCTTCGGCATGAACTGGATCAGGGGGTTGCCTTCGGCGTCGAGTTTGGGCTTGCGCGTCTCGCGGTCGATGGCGGGCATGCCCACTTCGATGAGGCACTCGCGGCAGTTCGCCGGGATCGACATGGCCGGGTGATAACAGAAATGGGGCAGTTCGATCCCGTGATCGAGGCAAAACTGGAGCGCCTTAGGGCGGCCCTCGAATTCGTAAACCTGATGGTCTATCGTGACTTTAGGCATGGCACGGTTGCGTATGCGGAAAGCGGGAAAGGGTTGGGCGGGGGGTCATCCGGCAGCCACAAGGCTGGGTCGGCATCGGGCTTCGAACTCGTCGCGGAAACGGGTGACGGTGTACCGTACGGGCCAGGCGGCGGCGTCGGCGAGGGCGCAGACCGTCCGGCCTTCCATCTGCGAGCACAGGTCGATGAGCAGGTCGAGGTCGCGGAGGTGTCCTTCGCCTTCGTCGATGCGGGTGACGATGTTTTCGAGCCATCCGGTGCCCTCACGGCACGGCGTGCACTGCCCGCAGCTTTCGTGGTGGTAAAAGTGGGTCACGCGGCGCAGCCACGAGACGATGTCGGTGTCTTCGTCCATGACGAGCATGCCGCCGGTGCCCATCATCGAGCCGGCGTCGCGGAGCGTCTCGGCGTCCATCGTCACCCCGTCGATCATGTCGGCCCGGAGGATGGGCGTCGAACTTCCGCCGGGGACGACGGCTTTGAGCTTCTTGCCGCCGCGCATGCCGCCGGCCACGTCATAGATGAGGTCGGAGATGAGCATGCCGGTCGGGTATTCATACACGCCGGGCCGGTTCACGTGGCCGGAGATGCCGTAGAGCACCGGCCCGGGATGCCGTTGCGCGCCGATCTTCGCATACCACGCGCCGCCCCGCTGGAGGATGAGCGGCACACACGCGAGCGTCTCCACGTTGTTGATCGTCGTCGGGTAACCCCAGATGCCCCGCTGCGCCGGGAAAGGGGGCTTGATGCGGGGATAGGCGCGCTTGCCTTCGAGGCTCTCCATCAGGCTCGATTCCTCGCCGCAGATGTACGCGCCCGCACCCTTGTGGATGATGAGGTCGCACGAGAAGCCGGAGCCCATGATGTTTTCCCCGACGTACCCCTTCGCGTAGGCGTTCTCCAGTTCCCGCTCCATGTGCGAGATCCAGTCGGCGTATTCGCCTCGCACGTAGAGGTAACCGGCTTTGGCCGAGATGGCATAGCAGGCCAGCAGCATGCCCTCGAAGACGAGGTGCGGGTTGTACTCCATGAGCTGCCGGTCCTTGAACGTGCCGGGCTCGCTCTCGTCGCCGTTGCAGCACAGGAAACGGGGCACGTCCGGATCGACGGGCGGCATGAAGCTCCACTTCAGGCCGGTGGGGAACCCCGCACCGCCGCGCCCGCGCAGGCCGCTCGCCTTCACCTCGTCCGTGACCGACTTCGGGTCCCACCGGTCGGACGTGAGGGCCTCGCGGAGCGCTTCATAGCCGCCGTGCTGCTCGTAAACGTCGATTTTGTGCAGGTCTCTGACGGGCGGCAAAAGGACCCGCTCGTAGGAGCGCCAGTCGCCGGCTTTCGTCTGAGGTGCGCCGTTGGTTGCTTCCATGTATCCGTGAAACGATGAGCGTTGAAGCGTCGGTGGGGAAGGTCATTCGAGGGTGCGGGCGACGGGCGGCGTCTCGTAGACGGCCGATCGCGGCGCATCGGAGCGGCGGTTGCCGCCCATCTCATCCTCGTCCTGCGGCAGCGTCACCGAGGTGAACGGCGGCATCTTGCCCGCCCGCAGATCCTCGACGAGCGCGTCGAGCTTCTCGGGGGTCAGGTTGAAGACGTACGGGCCGTTGGTCACCTGGAGCATCGGAGCGGAGCCGCATGCGCCCAGGCACTCGACTTCCTGGAGGGTGAAGAGGCCGTCCTCGGTGGTCTCTCCTTTCTGGATGCCGAGCTTCTCTTCGAGATAGTGGAGCACGTCGTAGCCGCCGCAGAGCTGGCACGAGAAGCTCGTGCACACGTCGAGGACGTAGCGGCCTTTCTTCTGCTTGTAGTACTGGGTGTAGAACGTGGCGACCCCGTAGGCCTGCGCGTACGGGATGCCGAGCGTTTCGGCTACGAGGCGGATGACCTCGGGCGGGAGGAAGCCGAACTTCTCCTGCGCCAGCCACAGCGCCCGCATCACCGCGCCGTCCGCCGTGGGATAGCGCCGCACGTATTCGGCGATCTGCGCCTGCTCTTCCTCGGTGAAGACCAGCTCCTCTTCGGAAAAAGACGGGGCGGGATCGAGGTCCGGCAACGGAACCTCCGGGTGTTTGATGAAATCAGCCATGCGCCAGTGTCGCTTTTGGATGGATCGTTTTCGGTTCCGGGCCTATTTGTCCGCCTCGCCCATCACGGGGTCGATGGTGCCGATGAGGATGACCATGTCGCCCATCATCGCGCCTTCGAGCATGTATTCGAGTCCCTGCAGGTTCGTGAAGCTCGGCGTATTGATCCGCACGCGCGCGGGGCTACCGGTGCCGTCGGACTCGATGTAGAAGCCGAGTTCGCCCTTGGGCGCTTCGATGGCGTGGTAGCTCCAGACCCCTTTCGGCGGGCACACGCCCGTGTCCGTGTACAGGAAGTCGTGGATCAGCCCCTCCATCGAGTAATAGACCTCGTCTTTGGAGGGATAGGTGTGCTTGGCGTCGTCGACGCGGATGGGGCCGTGGATCTCGGGGATGCGGGCCAGACACTGTCGCACGATCTTGACGCTCTCCTTCATCTCGTCCATGCGCACGAAGTACCGCGCCAGCGAGTCGCCTTCGGTGCGGATCGGGATGATGAAGTCGACCTCCTCGTATCGGAGATAGGGTTCGAAGCGGCGGATGTCGTACGGCACGCCGGAGCCGCGCAGGTTCGGGCCGGTCATGCCGAGTTCGACGACCTCTTCGGCAGTCAGCACGCCGATGCCTTCGTTCCGGTCGATCCAGATGCGGTTGCGGTTGAGGAGTTTCTCCCAGCCCTCGATGGCGTTGTCGAACTTGTCGCAGAAGGCGCGGATCATCGCCAGCGACTCGTCGGTGACGTCGGAGAAGAGGCCGCCGATGCGGCTGTGCGAGACCGTCAGGCGCGCGCCCGCGACGTGGTCGAAGATATTGTAGAGGTCCTCGCGGAGTTCGAACGTCCAGAGGAAGACGGAGACCGCGCCGGCGTCCATCAGCCCGACGCCCATCCACAGGAGGTGCGCCGAGATGCGGGCGAGCTCGCACATCATCATCCGGATCCACTGCGCGCGCTCCGGCGCCTCGATGCCGGTGATTTTCTCGACGGCCAGGCACCAGGCCACGTTGTTCGAGTACGGCGAGAGGTAGTCCATGCGGTCGGTGTACGGCATGAACTCCTGATAGGTCTTCGCCTCGGCCACCTTCTCGATGCCCCGGTGGAGATAGCCGAGGTCGAGCACGCACTTGTCGATGGTCTCGCCGTCGAGCTTGACGGCGCAGCGGAGCACGCCGTGCGTGGCAGGGTGCTGCGGCCCGATGTTGAGCACCATCTCGTTGTCGAGCGCGTCGAGCGTCAGGTCCTCGGGCGCATGGTGGCGTTCTTCGAGCCAGGCATGCTTGCTCTCCAGGCGTTTGAAGAGCGCTTCGTTGTGGCGAGGCCAGAAACGAAACTGATCCTTTAGCTCAATCTGGGATAGAAGGCTCATCTTTGAACGGGTTTCATGCCCGGAATCACTGGGTTCGGGTTGTGGCCTGGTCTGCCGTCGTCATTCTTCCGAGAGGTCGGTCTCGGGCTCCTCGTAGCTTTTGATGGGCTTCGAGCCGTGCGCGGCGGGGAAGGGGTCGAGCGATACGGGCGCGTCGGGGGCCTGCGGCGGCAACGGCAGCGAGCCGGGAATGCCGAGCAGGGGGAATTCCTTGCGGAGCGGGTGGTATTCGAAGTCTTCCGGCATGTACATCCGGCGCAGGTCCGGATGACCCTCGAAGCGGATGCCGAACATGTCCCAGCACTCGCGCTCCTGCCAGTTGGCCGCGCGCCATACGCCGGTCACGGACGGCGCCGTCGGCTCGTCCTCGTCCACGCGGATCTTCAGGCGGAGGCGCTTGCCGGCATCGATGTTGACGAGGTTGTAGAAGATTTCGAAGCGGTCTTCCTCGGTGAACCGGTCGATGCCGCCGAGGTCCACGAAGTAGGTGAAGCCGAGCTCTTCCTTGAGGAAGCGGCCGATGTCCACGATGCGCTCGCGCGTCACGCGCACGGTATGCTCGTTCGCGTAAAGGGTCGTCTCGAGGATGTCCTCGCCGAAGCGTTCCTTGAGCGCGGCCACAACGTCGGGCACGTGCGTGGTCCGCTTCGCGTGCGGGTTGATCGCGCCTTCCTCGGGTTTCGGCGGATCGACGGGCGTAAAGTGAAAGTTCAGCGTCTCGTGGGTCGAGGTCCCGTTCGCTGGTCGGGCGTCGTCAGACATGGGTTCGTCGGCTTCGAAGTTCGGGGGGAGGCGTCCGGTCGCGCTACTCTTGATGGTACAGGTTCTCGGGGGTGACGAGGCGCTCGCCCTCGGGCGCGAGCAGCCGGGGCTGCGCCGGCGCCACGACGGGCCGGCGGTCGCCGTGCGCGTAGTCCTGCGCGACGGAATACTGGTTGCGGATCTTCTCCTGGATATCCATCAGCGCGTGGATGACGGCTTCGGGGCGCGGCGGGCATCCGGCGATGTAGACGTCGACCGGCAGGAAGTTGTCGCAGCCCTGCACGACGCCGTAGCACCGGTGCATGCCGCCCGAGGAGGCGCAGGCTCCCATGGCGATGCACCACTTCGGGTCGGCCATCTGATCCCAGATGCGGCGGATGGCGTGCGCCATCTTGTAGCTCACCCATCCGGCGACGATCATCAGGTCGGCCTGACGCGGAGAGAAGCGCATGGCTTCGCTCCCGAAACGGGCCACGTCGTACTTCGGCGCGGCAAAGGCCATCATCTCGATGGCGCAACAGGCCAGCCCCATCGGCATCGGCATCAGTGAGTTCGAGCGCGCCCAGTTGACGACGGCGTCGACGCGGGTGGTGAGGAAGCCTTCCTGTTCGAGGGCGGATTCGAGTCCCATGGCGCTGCGGGGTATGAGGTTGGTGGTCGGGGAGGGGGGACCGGGTTAAATGGGGTGGGCCGCCGGGGGTTTCTGAGGCGCCCGGTGCGAGGGGCGCGCCTCCGGAACGACGAAGCTCGCTCAGTCGAACTCCAGCCCGCCCTTCTTGATGTCGTAGAGCAACCCGATGGCGAGGATGAGGATGAACGTCACCACCACGGCGATCACGCCGAGGCCCACGCCGGCGTCGAGGAACTCCTGGAAGCTGACGGCCCACGGATAGAGAAAGACCACTTCCACGTCGAACACGATGAAGATCATGGCGACGAGGTAGAATTTGACCGTGTACCGCTCGCGCGCCGAGCCGATGGGGTCCATCCCGCTCTCGTAGGCACGCAGCTTCGTATAGTTGGGGCGCTTCGGACCGAGCAGTTCGGCGGCTTTGAGCAGCGTGAAGGCCAGCCCGCCGGCGATCAGCATGGTGATGAGCAGCGGCAGAAAATCGGAAAACATAGGCTTGATGGAGCGTATCCGCCTCGCCGGGCCCCACTCCGGATGCGCTCCGGGAGTGCGGCGGCGGTGCGCATCATGCGTTAAAGGTCACGGGGACGAAGACATTCTGGATACCCACCCCGGTCGATTCGCCGGGTTCCGCCAACGAAAAGGGCGTCCTTCGGCATGCCTCATGACGGCTCTTCGCAGGGATAGCCCAGCGTCCTTCCCACGGATGCGGGAAGCCGGACCCTGTACCCGTAAGGATTCCCCACCGGGGACCTGAACGGCTTCCGTGGAAGACACGGTCATTTTGAGAACGTGTAAAAGGTTTGGGTGCAAAACACACAGGGCGTCCGGTGCGATGCCGGCGGGTATGGAACCAATCTCAGGGTGTGGGTGGATTGGGAATGAAGGGGCGGGATCACCCTTTCGAAGCTACCGAATCAGCCTGTGGGAGTCAACGCGCACAGGCTTGAAGAATGGACAAATACAACGAGCCTCCGAGGCGTGTGCCCCGGAGGCTCGCGAAGGATGGTCGAGGGGGGACGCGCCCCGCTCGGAGTCGGCTCAGAACGAGTACGAGGCCCGCGCGATGGCCATACGACCCAGCTTGGGCGCCCCGATGAACTCGCGGTGCTTGTCGTCAAACACATTGTTCACGCCGACGTCGAGGCGCAGGCCCTGCATCTCGCCGGAGAAGGCATAGCCGACGCCGAGATCGAGGAGGAAGTAGCTGTCCACGGTGCCGACGTAGGGTCCGGAGAGCACCGGGAAGCTGTCCGTATAGCGCGCGGCGACGTTGGCCGAGAAGCCGGAAGCGCCGTCGTACCGCGCCCCGAACTTGGTCTTGAACTTCGGCGCGTTGAGGGCCAGAGCGAGGCTCGAGTTGGACTCCTCCAGTTCCTTGTTGTCGAAGAAGTCGTCGCTGACGACGGACAGGTTGCCGAAGAAGCTCAGTTCGTTCGTGGCCAGCACCTGAAGCGAAGCGTCGACGCCCCAGTACGTCAGTTTACCGAAGTTCCGGTACGAGAGCATCAGCTCCGGCGTCTTGCCGATGCCGGGGTTGTTCTCGCGCGGCTGCACGATGGCGACCGGCGTCGAGGCGTCCGGCAGCTGGCTTCCGGCAAGCCCGACGATCAGCCCCGCCACGGCTTCGGGCGAAAGCCCGAAAGCGGCCAGCGTCCCGGCCAGCACCGCGTTGTTCGAGATGCCGTTGGTGAGCGCCGCCGTGAGGTCGCCATTGAGGTTGGGCACGAGCACGAACGGCGTCTCCATCGCCAGCGGACCGACGAAGTCTTTCTTCTGGGTCCAGTATCCGTCTACGGCGAAGAGGACCTTGTTGCTGAAGATGCCTTTGTATCCGACCTCGACCGTCTGCGTGATCGTCTGGTCGAGCGGGGCGATGTCGGCGAGATCGGTGACGGGATCGAATCCGAGCGTGCTCAGGTTGAGCTTGGCCATCGCGCCGCGGGAGAAGCCTTGCACCTGCGTCAGCTGAGGGTTGAGCAGGCCCACGAGCGCGGCCGCCGTGGCGGCGTCGACCGGGATGCCCTGGGACTGAAGCAGGAGCGCCAGTTGGTCCGCCGGGATGGCGGCCAGGCCCTGATAGAGCGCCGCGTACGTGGCATCGAGCGGGAGGCCCACCGGCTGCGGCGCGCCGAGGGCCGCCGGGTTCAGGCTCGATGCGACGAGGTCCGTGCCCGCAAAGGCGGCGAAGTCCGGGTTGCGCTCCCAGGTGAAGCCGTTGGCGGCCCCGCGCCCGCGAATGATGATGTCCGTGCCCGGCAATTGCCCCGCCACGATGTCGAGGAAGAGCGAGTTGGTGCCGGGCGAGGAGAAGGCGCGGTTGTATGTGGCGCGGAAGGTGTGCGCGTTCGTCGGCTTGAAAACCAGTCCGGCGCGCGGCGAGACCTGGAACGTCTCGACGACGTTGTTATAATCTCCCCGTGCGGCCAGGATGAGGTCGAACTTCGGCGAGAGCGCCGTCGTGGACTGCGCGTAGACCCCGTATTCGTCGATATTGTCGTTGTTTTCGTTGCGCCCGAGGATCGTGCCCTTCGTGTCGGGGCGGGTCAGCTCCAGGTCTACGCCGAAGATCAGCTGTTCCTTCCCCTCGGCCATTTCGAGGTCGTATTGCGCCTGCGCGTTGATGAGCAACCCTCGGTCCGACGTGCGCGTGCCGATGTTATTGGGCGCAGTGGCATCGTAGACGAAGGAATCTCCGGAGTTGTTCTTGTTGAAATAGGTCTGGGCGAAGAAGTTGCCGGCCTGAAAGCGAAGCTGGCCGTAGCTGTACCCGAAGCCGTCGGCCTGCACGGTGCCGATGCCCGAGAGCACGGCGGCCGTCAGCGAAGAGAACCCGCCGTTGGCAATGACCGATACGCCTTCCCTGGGGCGGTATTCCACCGTCCCGTTGAGGTTGAGCTTCTCATAATCCGTATTGCGCAGCCCGTCGGTGGCGATCTGCACCTGGTCGATGGGGTCGTTCGGATCCAGTTCCCAGTCGTTGGCCTGGCTATAGGCGCCGGTGATCTTGTAGCCGAGCTGTCCGTTGGCCAGCACGCCGGCATGGCGTCCCTGGAGGCCGAAGAACGAGCGCTCCCCGCCCTGCACGGAGATCGTCGTGCCGGGGTGGGTGAAGGGGTCTTTTGTGACGAAGTGGATCACACCGGCATCCACGCCCGCGCCGTAGAGGGCCGAGCCGGGCCCGCGCACGACCTCGATGTGGTCGATGTCGATGTTCATGTTGGGCATGATGCTGTAAATGTTCACGCCCAGGGACGGCACGGCGGCCTGCCGGTAGTCGGTCAGCACGTACGTCGCGCCCGAGAAAGCGTTGTTGAACCCGCGCAAAACCATCTCCCGCCGGTCGACGCCGGTCTGCGCCATGTCCACGCCCGTCGTGTTCCGGAGGGCGTCGGCAGAGGAGGTGCCAATGGCCTGTTCGACCTCTCGGGCCGTGATGACGGAGATGGAGGCCGGCGCGTCGAGCACTTTCTCGGCCCGGCGCGAGGCCGTCACGACCACGGTGTTCAACTCGATGCCGCCCTGCGAGAGCGCGATGTCGAGCGTGCGCGTCTCTCCCGGCGCAAGGGTCAATTCCGCTTCGTGTTCCTGATAGCCGACGAAGCGCGCGCGGAGCGTGTACGTGCCCGGCGCGATGTCGGTGATGGCATAGCGACCGTCGACGTCGGTGGCGGCGCCGGTCACCAGCGCATCGCCCTGGAGCAGCACGACGTTCGCGCCGGCCAGCGGGCCGTTGTCGCCGGCGTCGACGACCGTGCCCGACAGGGACGCGGACTGCGCCCATGCGGTCGGGACGGCCAGGACCGACAGGAGCGCCACTAGCGCGCAGATACGTATCGAAAGGTTCATGTTGCCTCCATGATGGTGTGCAAAAACGAATGGTCTCTGGATCCCTCCGCCGCGCAAAATAGGGCGATTCCGGCTAAAAGTCATGACCGGAGCCGAATTTCGCAAGCGCTTCCGCAGCGTTGCCCCGTCGCTATGCTTCGTTCAGGCCCACGCGCTCGAAGATCCGGTCGACGTGGCGGAGGTGATAGGCGGGGTCGAAAGCCTCGTCGATCTCGGCCTGCGACAGGCGGGCGGTGATTTCCGGGGCGTTCGAAACGATTTCGTGGAAAGAGCGCGCTTCTTCCCACGCTCGCATGGCGAGGGGCTGCACGAGGTCGTAGGCGGCCTCGCGACTCAGCCCCGTGTCAATGAGTTTGAGCAAAAGCCGCTGACTGTTGTAGAGCCCGAAGGTCCGCTCCATGTTGCGCCGCATCGCTTCGGGATAGACCCGCAAATGCTCGATGATCGAGGCGAAGCGGTGGAGCGCGTAGTGGACGAGTGTGGTGGCGTCGGGGAGGATCACGCGCTCGACGGACGAATGAGAGATGTCACGCTCGTGCCAGAGCGCCACGTTCTCCAGGGCCGGGATCACGTAGCCCCGGAGCAGCCGGGCGCAGCCGGTGATGTTTTCCGAGCCGATGGGATTGCGTTTGTGCGGCATCGCCGAAGAGCCTTTCTGCCCTTTGCCGAAGGCTTCTTCCACCTCACGGACCTCACTCTTTTGCAGCCCCCGCACCTCGACGGCCATCTTTTCGAGCGTCGCGCCGATGAGCGCGAGCACCCCCACATAGTGCGCGTGCCGGTCGCGCTGGAGCACCTGCGTGGAGATGGGGGCGGGCTTGAGCCCCAGCCGCTCGCACGTAAGACGCTCGACCTCGGGCGGCAGATGCGCGAACGTGCCCACGGCGCCGGAGATCTTGCCCACCCGGAGGTCCTCCGCCGCCGCCGTGAAGCGCGCGCGGTTGCGCTGCATCTCGGCATAGTACAACGCCATCTTCAGCCCGAACGTCGTCGGCTCGGCGTGCACGCCGTGGGTGCGACCCATCATGAGCGTGTGCCGGTGCGCCCGCGCTTTCTCCGCCAGCACGTCGATCATCCGATCGAGGGCGGCCAGAATCAACGCGTTGGCTTTCTTGAGACGAAGCGAGAGGGCCGTGTCGACGACGTCCGAGGAGGTCAGGCCGTAGTGCACCCACTTCTTCTCTTCACCGAGATGCTCGCTGACGGCCCGCGTGAACGCCACCACATCGTGCTTCGTCGTCCGCTCGATCTCGTGGATGCGCTGGACGTCGAAGGTCGCCTTCGCGTAGAGCTTCTCGACGTCCTCCTTCGGAATGACGCCCAGCTCGGACCACGCCGCGCACGCTGCCAGCTCGACCTCGAGCCAGGATTGAAACTGTTGTTCTTCGCTCCAGAGATCGGCCATCTCCGGGCGTGTGTATCGCTCGATCATAGCGGGATTCGGCTATTGAATTTCAGAAAGGGGAAACGGGGGCAGGCCCTCTGAAATCGGAAACTAATCCAAAATCACGCATCCGAAAGCTAAAATTCAAAGAGATCCGCGTTTGTCCCGGAGGTGCTTGTACAGAAGGGCGCGGGCGCGGAAGATATGCGCCTTGACGGTGCCGAGCGGCAGGTCGAGCTCGCGGGCGATCTCTTCGTAGGATTTCTCCTGTTGATGACGCATCACGATGACGCGGTGGTATTTCGGCGGCAGCGCATCGATGGCTTCCTGGATGATCTCGCGCCGCTGGTCCTCGACGATGTGACGATCGGGCCGGTAGGTGACGTCCGGCACCTCGTACTCGATTTCGCCGTCGCGGGTCTGGAGGGGCCGGTCGATCGAGAGCGTCGGCAGTTTCTTCTTCCGAAGAAAGTCGATGGTGTGGTTCGTGGCGATCTTGTAGAGCCACGTAGAGAACGCGTACTCGGAGGAATAGGAGCGAAGCGCGGAGAAGGCTTTGATGAAACATTCCTGTACGAGATCGTCCACGGCGCCTTTGTCCCGCACCATGCGCTGGATGTGGCGATGGAGGGCATTGCGGTATTTCTCCATCAACTCGTTATAGGCGAGCTCGCGTCCGGCGAGCGCCTGTTCAACGAGGGCGCGATCCTGCTCGCTGGAGGCCGAAGGCATCGAGGACGATTTTCCCATGCGTGCTTCTTGTGTGGCAAAGAGGCGGAGGCGTCGGGGACGATACGGAACCCGCGAAGATAGGCATTATACCATTTCCGATGGGCGATCTCCCAAATCTTTTCCCGACATGCGTACGCTTCGCGCGTGGCGCGCGGTGCTTCACGCGCCGGATCAGCGTCAGGCCGCGCCCGAGGACTCCCGGCCTCATGACCCTGAAACGATACGCATCCCGGACCTTGCGCCGTCCGGAATGCTAGCGCTCCTACGAAAAGACGCCCCTCAGGATTCCAATGCGTGAGCACGAGCGAAGGTCCACCGGGCGGAGCCCGAGCCGCTTCCCTGCGAGGAACTCGGGTCGAGGGACTTAATCTGTGCGAAATGGCGACGATATTTTCCTCGTTCTCTCTGCCTGTCCGGGTCAGAAAAACTTGAGGTCATGGCTGTCAAAGACGATCCTTTCCTGCTCAGCAATCCGATGCACGACCGCGTGGTTCGGATCCTGCTCGCGGGGGGCATCGTGACCCGCGAGCAGATCGAGCATGCGTGGTTGCGCTGGCTCCGTGCCCTCCGCGACGGGGAACAGTATCCTCTGTGGCGAGAACTGCTCGACGAGCCCGAGGTCGATCTGGAGCGCATCTATGAGACGGCGGCGCAGGCGTACGCCTTCAAGCGCATTCACATCGGCCTGATGGGCACCCTCGTCCTCGTGGAACGGTTGAAAAACCGCATCGTGGACGCGCAGTGGAACGTTCTGGTCGAAAATCAGGTGCTTCCCGTCGTCGAAAGAGGGAAACGACCGGACGCCGTTTCCCGGATCAGCTTTGCCACGTTCGATCCCACCCATCCTGAGACGCGCCGTCTGGTAGGCTCGCTGGGGCTGCCTTCCTTCGAGTTGCGCTATGCGCCCGCCGCCGAGCTTTTGGCCGTGACGGCGGAGGTGTTTCCGCGGAAGAAATTCCTCCTCGGCCAGGCGATTTTTCGAGCCGCTCCGATGCGCGATTTTAGAACCGTACGGGCTTTTTGAAAAGATTTCGGAAGGGATCGGGCGTGAAAAGATAGCGACCGCAGGGAGTCCCTGATGCGTCGCAGGGAGCCCCTGCGGTCGCAGGTGCACGGGAGGACGAGCCGGCGGGTGAGTCCTTATTTCACGAAGAGGATTTCCCGGTATGTGGGCATGGGCCACTGGTCATGCGCCACGAGGCGTTCGAGCTGGTCTCCGGCCTCGCGGACGGCGTTCATGGCGGGGATGACGTGGTCGCGCATGTGAGCGGCTTTGTCGTGCACCTCTTCGCCGCCGAGGTCCCGGTTCTGGGCAGCCAGCTCCCGGATGGTGGCGCGCAGCGCGTCGATGCCCTTGCCGAGTTCCTCGGCCGTTTCGCGCACGCCGTCGGCGGGGAGGCCCAGGTCCATGGCGGCGGAGAGGGCCTGCGCCAGGTCGTTGAGGTAGGCCGTCGCCGCCGGCATCACCATCGTCCGGGCGATGGTCTCGGTCGTCTCGGCCTCGATGTTGACCTTCTTGAAATACTGCTCGACCCAGATCTCATACCGGCTCCGCAACTCGGTTTCGTTGAGCACGCCGTATTTGCTGAAGAGCGTGACGTTCTTCTCATCACACAGATGATCGAGCGCGTCGAGCGTGGTGGGGAGGTTGAGCAGACCGCGTCGCTCGGCTTCGGCGTGCCAGGCTTCCGCATAGTTGTCGCCGCCGAAGATGACGGGTCGGGCTTCGTGAAGCGCTTCGCTGATGACCTCGGCGACGGCCTTCTCGAGGTCTGTGCCTTTTTCAAGCCTGGCTTCGAGCATCGTCGCCATCACGTCGAGCGACTCGGCCACGCCTGTGTTGAGCACGACGTTCGGGAAAGAGATGCTCTGGGAACTGCCGACGGCGCGGAACTCGAACTTGTTGCCGGTGAAGGCGAAGGGCGAGGTGCGGTTGCGGTCGCCGGCGTGGCGCGGCAGATGCGGCAGCACCGGGACGCCGAGGCCGAGGAGCCCGCCCTGCTTGCTCTGCGTGGCCGGGCCTTTTTCGAGCTGTTCGAACACGTCTTCGAGTTGTTCCCCGAGGAAGACGCTCATGATGGCGGGCGGCGCTTCGTTGGCGCCGAGGCGGTGGTCGTTGCCCGCCGAGGCGACGGAGATGCGGAGCAGGTCCTGGTGCCGGTGGACGGCCCGGATGACGGCGGTGCAGAAGAAGAGGAACTGCATGTTGTCGTGCGGGTTGTCGCCCGGCTCGAGCAGGTTCATGCCGGTGTCCGTCGCTATCGACCAGTTGTTGTGCTTGCCGGACCCGTTGATGCCGGCGAAGGGCTTCTCGTGGAGCAGGCACACCATGCCGTATTTGCGGGCCACGCGCTGGAGCATGAGCATGATGAGCTGCTGGTGGTCGGCGGCCACGTTGGCGTTCTCGAAGAGCGGCGCAATCTCATACTGGCTCGGAGCCACTTCGTTGTGGCGCGTCTTTACCGGCACGCCGAGGCGGTAAAGCTCCTTCTCGGTCTCGAGCATGCACGAGAGGACGCGGTCGGGGATGGAACCGAAGTAATGATCCTCCAACTCCTGTCCCTTCGGCGGGCGGGCTCCGAAGAGCGTGCGCCCCGTGCTGATGAGGTCGGGACGACGGAAAAAGAACTCCTCGTCGATCAGAAAATACTCCTGCTCACTGCCGACGGTGCTGTAGACCTTGTGCACGTCTTTGACGCCGAAGAGGGCGAGCACGCGGCGGGCCTGTTCGTCGAGGGCGTGCATCGATCGGAGCAGCGGCGTCTTGTGGTCGAGCGCCTCGCCGGTCCAGGAGGCGAACGCCGTCGGGATGGCGAGATACGAGCCGTTGGGGTTCTCGATGATGAAGGCGGGCGAGGTGGGGTCCCACGCCGTATAGCCGCGCGCTTCGAACGTGGCGCGGATGCCGCCGCTCGGGAAGCTCGATGCGTCGGGCTCGCCCTGAATGAGATCCTTGCCCGAAAACTGGGCGATGGCGCCGCCGCCTTTGTTCGGCGTGATGAAGCTGTCGTGTTTCTCGGCGGTGAGGCCCGTCAGCGGCTGGAACCAGTGGGTGAAGTGCGTCGCGCCCCGCTCGACGGCCCACTCCTTCATCGCCAGCGCCACCGTGTCGGCAATGCCGGGGTCGAGCGATCGCCCCTGCTCGATGGTGGCAAGAATGCTCTTGAAGGTGGCCTTCGGAAGCCGGCTCTTCATCTCGTCGAGCCCGAACGTGTTCTCTCCGAAGATTTTTTCGATGTCCATCGGGCCGGCGTGTTTGCCGTTGCCGTTGAGCTTGTACTTGGTCGCTGCGGCAACGTTGTAATCCTGCTGAAATTTGCTCATGGTTTTGAGGAAGCCGTTGGTGTGTGGGAAGGCCCGGGGGTGGGGCGGGGAATCAGGCGGGCGTCGTCTCGGGATAGAAGAGGTCCGTCGGCTGCACGGGAAGGGCGCGCGTTTCCTTGAACGTGCTCAACACGATGCTCGTCGAGGTGCCGTGGATGCCGGGCCAGGCCTGTATCTTCGAAAGCAGCTCTTCGAGCGTGGTCGTGTTCCGTGTGCGCACCTTGAGGATGTGCGAACCTTCGCCGGTGATCGAATGCACCTCCTGCACCTCGTCGAGCACGGCGGCGCGTTCGACGAAGCCCGGATAGTGCTCCGAACCGTCGACCATGACGCGGATGAAGGCGGTGATGTCGAAGTGCAGGCGCTTGTGATCGACGATGGCCCGGTATCCTGCGATGACGCCGCGCTCTTCGAGTTTGCGCATGCGCTCGCTCACCGAGGGCACGGAAAGCCCCACTTCCTCGGCAATCCGGTTGCGTTTGATCCGTCCGTGCTCCTGCAGCAGGTTCAGGATCTTCACGTCGATCTCGTCTATCCGGTCCATGATATCGCCTCCTAATTATTTTAGGCAAAATCTACGAGTCTCCTGGCATAATAGTCAATATCTAGTCCACAACATTGAATAATTTAATACAACCCTCATGATTCTTGCCGGTCATGGCAGCGGTTTCCGGGATGGAAGAGGCGGTGGAACAGCCCCCGGCGCATCGCGTTGGTTTGTGCCGCCGTCCTTGTTATCTTGAGCGGCAGAAAGGCGCGTCCCCGTGCGGGACACGGAAAAGCCGGGCCCGTAGCTCAGTGGTTAGAGCTGCCGACTCATAATCGGTAGGTCGGGGGTTCAAGTCCCTCCGGGCCCACGAAATCCCCCCTGTCAACGTCTGATTTGCAGGGGGGATTTTTTACGACCGGACGGGTCTGCGGGCGACGCGCGCGGGAGCTTGAGCCTGGTCGGGGGCTGCCGGCGCATCCCGCGTCCGCCTTACGAACGCGGCCTGACGATGAGCACGGGGCAGGGAGCGCTGCGCATCACGCGGGCGGCGACGCTGCCGAGGAGCAGACGTTCGAGGCCGGTGCGCCCGTGGGACGCCAGCACGATCAGGCCGACGTCGTGCCGGGCGGCAAAGTCGAGGATGCCGTCGGCGGGGCGTCCGTGTTCGACGTGCGTCTCGGTTTGGAGCCCCTTCTCGGCGAAGGATGCCGCCGTCCGTTCGAGCTCGTGCCGGGCGTGCTCTTCCAGTTGCGGCAACACCTCGTCGATGAGATTGCCGAAGGCGACCTCGTAGGGTTCCATCGGCTTGAAATCTTCCAGGACGTGCAGGAGGACGAGGCAGGCGTCGTAGCTCGAGGCCAGGGTCTCGGCCCAGTCGAGTGCAGGCGCGCCGGAGGCTGAGAAGTCGATCGGGACGAGGATGCGTCGCACCAGCGAAGGCGTTTGCTCGGGGAGGTGCGCCACCATCACGGGGCACGACGCCGTGTGCACCACCTCTTCGGTGACGCTGCCGAGGAGCATCCGTCGGACGCCGCGTCGACCGTGCGAGCCCATCACGATGAGGTCGGCCTCCGTCTCGGCGGCATAGGCGACCACCGTCTCGGCCGGCGCTGGGCCCCACCGGATCACGGGCCGGACCGTCACCCCATCGGTGTCGTGTGCGGCCATGAAGGCGGAGAGTTGTTGCTCGGTGTCGGCCTCCAGTTCCTCGCGAATCTCCTCTTCCTCTTTAGGCATGGTGACCGTGATCCAGTCCCACGTGCGCACGTCGATCTCGTGAATGGTGTGAAGCAGGTGGATCTCGGCGCGGCTTCGGCGGGCCAGGTCGAGCGCCAGGTCGAAGGCATGCGCTGCAAACTCGGAAAAGTCGGTGGGCACGAGAAGGGTTTGAATCTTGGGCATGAGATTTTTTCAGGGCTTATGGGATCAGCACGAGCGGAACGTGAAGCGCCGCCCACAGACCGAAGCGCCACAGGGTCGCTTTCCGTATGGGCTGGACCAGCACGCTGAAGTAGACGGCTTTCACGATGGTGTTGCTCATCATGGCCAGGAGGATGGCGCTGACGATCACCCGGCTGACGGCGGCGCTGCCCCGGATGAGCGAGAGGATGAACGGGTCGATGTCGGTGACGCCCACGAGCGCCGAGAGCGCTAGCAGTCCGGCATCCCCGAAGGCGTTCTTGACCAGCGTCGTGGCGACGCTCAGCAGGACGAAGAGCGAGGCGAAGACCACGGCGGGTTTGATCTCGAACGGGTTCTGGAGCGAGGAGGCCGGTGTCTCGGGCGGGGCGGCGCGCGCCGGGCGAACGGGCACGGCCAGCGCCACACCGGCGGCAAAGAGGAGCACCAGCCGCCACCAGAGCTGCGGCAGGAAGGCCGGGTTCAGGATCCACACGAGGACGAGGATGCGCAGGTACATCACCGCCGAGGCCAGGAGTGTGGCCTGAAGCGCGCTGCTCTGCTGCTCCGGCGACCGCTGCGCCATGCGTCCCACGGCCACGGTCACCGCCGTGCTCGAAACGATCCCACCGAGCAACCCCGAGAGCCACAACCCCATCCGGTCGCCGAATCGCTTCGACAGAAAATAGCCCACGAAGCCGATCGAAGAGACGAGGACCACGATCTGCCAGATATGGGCCGGGTTGAGCGCAAAAGGCGTATAGGTCTTGTCCGGCAGGGCGGGCAGGATGATGACCGTGACGAGCAAAAACTTGACGACGGCGAGGAACTCCGTCTTCTCCAGCCGCTCGACGTACGTCTCGATCTGGGCCTTCTCGGCCAGCAACAGCGTCGCGATCACGCCGAGCGCCATCGGCACCCATACGTCGGCGAGGAGGGCGAGCGCGCCAATGACGTACGTGAGCAAGGCCGCCACCTCACTCGTCCACCCCCGGTGGCCGCCCTGCCGTTTGGTAAGGTATTCGAGCACCGTGAGCGCTCCCACCGCCAGCAGCCCGAGCGGCAGCGCCAGCGTCACCTGAAGCCGAAACAGCCACGCGCATCCGAAGCCGAAGAGGCTCAGCAGCGTGTACGTGCGCACCCCCGCGTACTCTTCGAAGTCCTTTTTGGAACTCTCGCGTTCGAGCCCGATGAGAATGCCGAGCAAGAGGGCCACGAGCAACCGGAGCGGAGGGGTCCAGATGACGTTCTCCATGGGGCGCGGGCCTGAGGAAGGGGCGGAAAGGGGTGGGAACGGCCCTTAGGATAAGGGCAAGGGGTAGGCTTTTTCCAGCATCCCCGCATACAAATCCCCCTTTTTTTGGAGGCGAACGGGCATCGTCCGGAGGGTGAACCGTTCGGGACGGATCGCGCCCCGGACGACCTCGGCCCACGACACGGGGGCCGAGACCGGCGCGCCGGGACGACCGCGGACGGTGTAGGGGGCGGCAGTGTTGCGCCCGATGCTGTTCTGCGCGTGGTCGATGGTGACGCGCCGCCCCCGATGCGTGGCCCCCCGCGCCGCCGCGACGACCTCGGGATGCGCCCCGGCAAGCGCCTCCGCCACCGCCCGCACCCACCCGCGGACCTGCTCGAACGTGGGACCCTTCGCCAGCGGAACCTCTACGTGCATGCCGCGCCCGCCGCTCGTCTTGGGAAAGCCCTCGAGCCCGCGATCCGTGAGATACTCGCGGAGGTGAAGGGCGGCTTCGAGGACCCGGGGGAAGTCGGCTTCGTCGCCGGGGTCGAGGTCGAAGACGGCCTGGTCGGGGGCGTCGAGCGCCGGCGCGCGGGCGGCCCACGTGTGGAACTCGACGGCTCCCCGCGCAGCCCACCACCGCAACCCTTCGGCCTCGTCGATGAGGATGAGGCGGCGGACGCCGGGCGCGCTGACGGGCCGGTAGGCCACGCTCCGCATCCATGCCGGGGCGTCCTCCGGGCGCTCGCGGCGGTAAAACGCCTCGCCCGTAATGCCATCCGGGAAAACGCGCACCGTGACGGGGCGGTCCTTCAAGTGCGGCAACATCACCGGCGCGACAGCCTCGTAATACGCTGCCAGGTCCCCCTTCGTGAGACCCTCGTCGGGCCAGAACACCTTGTCGGAGTTTTCGGGATCGTTCACGGCGAGCGGGGAAGAGGGGAGAAGGCTTGATGAAGGGCTCCGAGACGCTTATCCTTGCGGGCGGAAGTTAAGAGATTCTCCGGAGAAAGACGTTCCCAGGCCGCCCTAACCCATACAGACGCTCATGAACGCCCTCGATTGGTCCATTATGCTCATCTATATGGTGGGCCTCATCTGGATGAGTTACAGGCTCGGGCAAGGGCAGAAAGACGAGAAAGACTATTATCTGGGAGGCAATAAGATTCACTGGCTTCCGGTGAGCATCTCCACCATGGCGACGCAGCTCAGCACGAACTCGCTCCTCGGCGCGCCGGCGTTCGTCGCCTTCTCGCTCGGCGGCGGCCTCATCTGGCTTCAGTATGAACTGGCCGTGCCGCTGGCGATGATCTTCATCATGATCTTCCTCGTGCCATTCTTCAAGAAATCGGGCGTCATCTCCATCTATGAATACCTCGAAAAGCGCTTCGGCATCCGCACGCGCACGCTCCTCTCGCTCCTCTTCCAATTCATCGTGGCCTTCGGCACGGGCGTGACGGTCTACGGCATCTCGCTCGTGCTTCAGGCCGTGCTCGACGTGCCGTTCTGGGTGGCGGTGGTGCTCCTCGGCGTCGTTACGGTCGTCTACGATGCGCTCGGCGGCATCAAAAGCGTCATCGCTTCGGACGTGATCCAGATGTTCATCCTCGTCTTCGGCGTCGTCGTCACGGCGTATTATGCGACGGACCTCGTCGGCGGCGTCGGCGCCGTGCTCGAGCACTTCGACGCCGATCGTATGCGCGCGCTCGACTTCTCCGGCAACGGCCTCGGCGACGGCGCAGTCTTCTCGTTCCTCCCGATGCTCGTCGGCGGCTTCTTCCTCTATGTGTCGTACTATGGGTGCAATCAGACGCAGGTGCAACGCCAGCTTGCCACGGAGAGCATCGACGACACGAACATGGCGCTCTTCCTCAACGGCCTGCTCCGCTTTCCCATCGTCGTGGGATACTGCTTCATGGGCGTGGCCGTGGGGGCCTATGCCACGCTCCATACCGGCTTCGTCTCGCGGCTGCCCACGCGGGAGGTCGTCGAGAGCGGGGTCGTTCAACACGTGCCGAACTTCAACATGGCCGTGCCCGCGTTCGTCCTCGAAAACCTCCCGCACGGCGTCATCGGCATCATCATCGTCGCGCTCTTCGCCGCCGCCATGTCCAGCCTCGACTCGACCATCAACTCACTCAGCGCCGCCACCGCCCGCGACATCTTCGACCGCTTCGTGTATCGCGGGCGCGAGCGCTCGCAGCGGCACTACCTCTTCCTCTCGAAAGGCCTTACGGTCTTCTGGGGCGCGGTCTGCATCGCCTTCTCGTTCTTCGTCGGCAACATCTCGGATTCGATCATCGTCACGGTCAACCAGATCGGCTCGCTGGCGAACGGTCCGATCCTCGCCACCTTTCTCCTGGCCATCCTCACCCGCCGGGCGACGGACGTCGGAACCGTGATCGGCATTTTCGCGGGATTTCTGGTGAACCTCTACCTGTGGGTCGCCGCGCCGGGCGTCTCGTGGCTGTGGTGGAACGTCATCGGGTGCGTGGTGACGTTCGGGGTGGGCTACCTCGCCAGCCTGGCCTTCGCCCCGGCGCCGATGGAGCGGATCAAAAACCTCGTCTGGCACAGGAACATCGGTCGGGATTATTTCCGGTACAAACGTGACTGGAAGGTCTATTACGGGATTCTGGTGGTTTATTTCCTGGTGATGCTCGGGCTCCTCGCGCTCATCTGAGCGAGGCGTCGTGGGCGGCGAGGGCGGCCTGTCCGAGGCTGAGGCCGCCGTCGTTGGCGGGCACGCGGCGGTTGACCCATACGGGCAAGGACGATCCTTCGCGGACGAGCGCGCGGGGGATGGTTTCGAGGAGGAGCGCGTTCTGAAAGACGCCGCCGGAGAGCACGAGCGCGCGGGCGTCGTATTCGGCGGCGAGCCGCGCGCCGAGGCGGGCGATCTCGTGCGCCACGGAAGCATGGAACGCGCGGGCGATCTCGGGCGCGGGGCGGCCCCGGAGTCGGTCGTCGAGGATGGCGCGGAGGAGCGGGCGGTAGTCGAGGCCGGGGAACGGGTAGGGGGCGGCGGGTGCGGCGGCCCGCGCGAGGTGTTCGAGCCAGACGGCCGCCTGTCCCTCGAAGCTCATCGTGCGGGTGAAGCCGAGGAGCGCCGCCACGGTGTCGAAGAGGCGACCCATGGAGGTCGTCGGGAAGACGCGGAGGTCCTTTTCGATCATGCGGAGGGCCGTTCGGAAGCGGTCGGGGAAGCGGAACGGCGGGGCCGAGAGGTCGGGGAGATCGGGCGCGTCGTGGAGGAAGCCGGCCGCCGCCTGCACGGGCGTGCGCGCGGCCGCGTCGCCGCCG